>CAZSIW010000038.1:0-10843 GCA_964606755.1 uncultured Elusimicrobiales bacterium
CTTCTGGCCAGCGCCTATGAGGACGTCGGGCTTGAGGCTTTAGCAATGCCTTTTAAGTTGACGGCGGAGTATTCGAAGATGAAATTTGAGTCCCTGCTCGTTGCGAACGCCGGTGTTTCGGGCGATATAAATAAAAAAGGCGATGTCCGCGGAAAAGCAATAAGTCTTGGAGCGATGGTGGCCGCATAACATTTCGTCGAGGCATAGCCGGAGCCTGAAAACAAAAGAGGGATAATCCAATGGGTTCAATGAAAAAGATACTTGTAGTTGAAGACGACCAGAGCACGGCGGACATACTTGAACTGAGGCTCTGCGCCGCGGGTTATGACCCTGTTATTGCCCGGGACGGAAAGTACGGGTGGCACTTCGCGAAATCCGAGAAGCCTGATCTCGTGATAATGGATGTAGGGCTTCCCATGATAGACGGGTTTTCACTGTGCGACATGATCAAAAAAGACAAGGACCTGAAAGACACCCCTGTTATTATGTTGACCGCGAAAAATACCGTTGGAGACTGGGAAGACGGGTTCAGCGCCGGAGCCGACGCGTATCTGAACAAGCCGTACGTATGGGACAGGCTGTTGCTCAAGATCAAAGAACTGCTCGGCGCCTAATATTTTCAGACAACCTCAAGTTGCTCACCTCAACGGAACTTCTGAAGTTCTTCCAAAATAATTTATAAGGCTATAATGCTCTGCGCGTGTTTTCATGAATTATTCCATGTAAGTCAAAGGCTGCCGGCTCCTTATGTGTTGTAACAACATAAAGTCATGAAAAAGCAGATGCGGGTCATTGTTCAAAATATAAAGATGAGATAAAATGTTTGTACGGAATCCGTTATAAACGGCCGTAATATTGTTTAAGGAGGTGTACTATGGTAATCACGATGAAGGGAATCATTGAATCGGCGAAAGAGAGCATTGTGACACTTCTAAAGGGCACCGGCGAAATAATGAATACTCTGGTGGATGTTATAAGCGGGGCGGTGAGCAATCTTGCGAGGGATACTGGAAAAACCGGCGCGGCGTTGATAGATTCTATGCGCGAACTGATCAGCGAGGTCATACGAGGGGTCGCATCGGCGGGGAGAGATCTGGAGTCGGCAGTAAGATCGCTGGTGATCGGGATATTCAAGGGGGCCAGACCGTCCGAAAAAGAAGCGTATTCCGTGATATCGTCGCTTGCGCATTCAATCATACACAGTACGGTAGAGTCAAAGGCTGATTTGTCCGCCGCTACAAAGGGACTGCTGGAAGGAGTCGCTCAGTCGGCCAAAAATTCCGGGCTGGACCAGCAAAAAGCGATCATAGAAGCTGCAAGAGACGCGATAGATGCCGGTTATAACATCAGCGACGATATTGGCGATAAGATCAAAAAAGCCGCAACAGGGACTTTTGAAGGCATAAAAATTGATATGAGCGAACACATACCGGCGCAGAAAGCCAAATGAAAAGACAGTAAACCCATTTTATGGGAAATTATATCAGTGTGACACCGGGTGTGAACATCCGGTGCTGAGATAGCCTGCAGCTGCTCTGTAATAGAGGGTTGCGGGCTATTTTATTTATTGAATCTTGATACTGCCCGCTTAAAGTATTATAATTATACGGCATGCCAAACAAAAAGATACTTGCCGCTGATGATGACAACGATGTCTTGGTAATGCTTTACGATTATTTTCAGAGCAGGTCTTTTGACGTCATTGTCGCTCACAACGGTATGGAAGCCGTTAATCTTGCAAAACATTCAAAGCCGGATGTCATTCTCCTGGACCTCATGATGCCAGTAATGGACGGATACGCTGCCTGTGACTTGTTAAAAAGGGACAAGGCGACAAAAGATATACCGATTATAGTTTTGACCGCAAAAGATATTTCCAAAGGGCCTAATACCGTTATAAACGCCGATTTTGTTATTCTAAAGCCATATAATCTGGACTCTATTCTTGAAAAAGTTAAGATCAGTCTCATGAAAACAAGGCCCGATCCAGACAAATAAAACAGGGGGCGAGGTTCGATAAAACGCGATGAAACTAAAAGTTAAATTCGGACTGCTGATCGGTTTTTTAGTCGTAGTCGTTATCGTCTCGGTCACCTGTTTCATGTTTTTTGCCGAGTCCAGGTTTCTTTTAGATGAGATGGAGACAAACCGTGAGGACCTCATAACCAGTTTTTCCCAGGCGGCCAAAGAGGCGCTTGTCGCGAACGACCTCATCTCTCTGACAAATTACCTCAAACTTCTTAAAAACACGAACGGGTTCAACTATGCCGCGCTAATCGATACCAAAGGGCTTGTGCTCGGACATACCGATTCTTTCCTTTCCGGCACTATTTTGGCCGATGCGGTATCTCAAAACGCGGTGCGGACTGACAAGCTGCTAGTTCAAACTTATACAACGGACAGCGGCGTTCCGATCCTCGATCTTGCGCTCCCCATTTATGAAAATAATGTAAGGGTAGCTTTGGTCCGCATAGGATTTAACCAGGATACTCTCGCGGAAAAGGTCTCGGACGCTATGGCTGTTTCTCACAGGCATATTTTGGTGGTCAGCTTTCTGGGGCTCGCGATAGGATTGGCCGGTACTCTCATACTGATCGGAATGATGACCGGGCCTATCAACAGGATATCGGATGGAGCGAAGCTGATAGCACAGGGGAACCTCAATCACAAGATAGAAGTCGCAAGCCGCGACGAGCTGGGCGACCTGGCCAGGGAGTTTAACCGCATGAGCGGCAAACTAAAGGAACTTGATCAGCTTAAAAGTGATTTTGTCTCAAGCGTAACACATGAGCTGCGCTCCCCGCTGTTATCCCTGCGCCTCTATATCGACCTTTTCATAAAAGGTACCGCCGGCACGGTCAACGACAAACAGAAAGAGTACCTTGTAATAATGAAGAACTGCGCCGAGAGGTTACACCATTTTATTGACGACCTGCTCGATATCGCAAAGATAGAGCGCGGGAAGATGGAAGTAACCGTTCAATCCATCAGCCTGGCGCCCGTGCTGGACGAGATAATGAATCTTTTCAAGCCTCAGGCAGAAAATAAGTCAATTAACCTGTTGGCCGCAGACATCGCTAAGCTGCCGGAAGTAAAAGCGGATCCGGAACGCACGCGGCAGGTGCTCACGAACCTGTTGAGCAACGCCGTGAAGTTTACGCCTAACAACGGCACCATAACAGTCAGCGCGGTCCTTAACAGCGCCGCAAACAGGGTGGAGGTGTCAGTGCGCGATACGGGTATAGGGATCCCTAAAGATAAACTGGATATCATATTCAACAAATTCGAGCAGGTTAAAATATCGAAGGAACACATCACCGGCTCAAAGGGCACCGGTCTGGGGCTTTCGATCATTAAAGGTATTCTTGAGGCGCAGGGCGGGACGATAAGGGTTGAGAGCGAGCTCGGTTCGGGAAGTGTTTTTACCTTCACTCTTCCAGTAGCATGAGCGTAAAAAATAAGTTGGAGAGGTAAAATGAGCAAAGAAAGGATACTGGTAATTGACGATGACGCCTACATACGCAACGCCTGTTCCGATTTCCTGCTTTCCGAAGGCTACGCCGTTTCATCGGCCGAAAGCGGGGAAAAGGGCATAGAACTTCTGCGTAAATCGGATTTTGAGCTGGTGCTGACGGATTTTAAGATGCCTGGGATGGACGGGCTTGAGGTTTTAAAGAACGTCAAGGCAATATCACCGGACACCGATGTTATAATTATAACCGCGCACGGTTCGATAGAGAACGCCGTAGCGGCTATGCGCCAGGGCGCGTACGACTATATCACAAAGGATTTCGATATACTTGAGCTCGAGCTCATCGTGAAGCGCTGCCTTGAAAAACAGCGGCTCTCGGCCCAGGTCAGCGAGTTAAAGGAAGTCGTTAACCTGTACGAGGCTAGCAAAGCCATCAACTCGCTGATGGATATGGATGAGCTCCTGAACCTTATTTTAAAACTTCTGTGCGACACGCTTGGTTGCAGCGGCGGGTCTATTATGTTATACAACGATGAAACGAACGAGCTGTCCGTGCGCGTGGCTGACGGGCCGAGGAAAGACAGCCTGATCGGTAAAAAAATTGTCATCGACAAAGCCGGTTCCGATATTAATAAATCTTTCCTGATGAGCGGACCGCTGAGGAATGACGCGCGCTTCAACCCGGACTCCGCTGACGGCATGCAGCCAGGCATAGCCGTTCCGCTCGAGCGAAAAGGCAATCTCATAGGTATCATCAATTTGCAGCGCCGGGACCAGGACGCACAGTTCAGCAAGAGAGACGAGTTCCTCCTGTCGATATTTGCCGCGGAAGCAGCGGTTGCGATAGAGAATATTTACCTGTTCAATTCTCTTGAGCATGAAAAGGAAGAGTTGAACGCCCTGTTTACAAACATGGCGGACGGATCGGTGGCGATGGATACCTCGTTCGGTATCGTGCGGATGAACCATGCAGCCCAAGCGTTGCTAGGCATAAATTTCAGCGAAAGCGCGGGCAAGGCCATTATCGGTTTCCTCACCGACTTCACACCTTCGTTGCCGTGGTCCGAACTGATGGCGACATCGGAGCGAACGGTACAGTTCGAGCTCTCAAGGTCAAAGGGCAAGAGCCTCTATCTAGGGATAGTCGCCAATAAAATCTTCGACAGGGATAATAAACCTGCGGGATATATCTGGGTGCTAAGGGACGTGACGGAAGAAAAACACGAGGAGAAACACAAAAATGATTTTCTATCGCTTATAACTCACAAACTAAAAACTCCTTTGACGACCATAATCGGCTATTCTCCCGTTCTTTTGGAAAGGATAAAGGATCCCGACGAGCGCATCGTTAACGCGCTTAATTCGATAAAGAAGCAGGGTGAACTGCTCAACGACCTCGTAGACAGCCTGGTCAGGTTCACGGCCCTGGATTCAGACATTATCCAGCTCGACCTGGATTTTGTTCCTTTAAAAGATATTATGGACGTGTGGAAGCGTAAGTATTCTGACGTAATAGAAGACAATAACGCCAGCCTTACGATAGATGAGAGCGTCGAGAAGCTCCCGCCGCTTTATGTGGACCGAAAGAAGATCATAGAGGTGATCGACAGCCTAATTAAGAACGCGATAAAATTCAACGACAGGGACAAAAAGGAAGTGCGTATCACTGCGCGGGTCGAGGATCCGAAAACGGCCCTTATCGAGATCTCGGATAACGGCAACGGTATACCCTCTGAAGAATATAGCAAGATTTTCAAGAAATTTTACCAGATAGACGAATTCGACACCGGCCAGGTGCGTGGAATGGGCCTGGGCCTTGCGCTTGTCAAACGCGTGGTCGAGATACACGGCGGAAAGATTTGGGTCAAAAGTTTGATAGGAGAAGGAAGTACCTTTAGTTTAACGCTGCCGACTTATTTTCAGAAAGACTAATCCAGCCCCATACCTCTATCCAACTGACCTGTGGGAAAACGGACGATTTTATAGTATAATAATGAACACCGTATCGAATAAGCGTTTTAAATGAAAAATTTGTTCTTAACTTTGTATTACAGAAGATTCGTATTCTGGGCAGTCGTTTTGACAGTCTCTTCCGCGCTCCTCTTTGCCTGCTGGTGCATACCTCTTTTTTCGCAGTTCCAGTCGATAACGTCTAAACGCATGCTGCGCAGGCCCGCCTGCTATTTTTCTGACATCAAAACCATCCAGACGGGATCACTCATGTCTGCGGGCGATATGACGGGCTTTCTCAAAGAGCGCGGCTACGTCGAAAAATCCGGGCTGCTATCCGGATCAAAGTCTTACCGGAAAGTTGATCCTGAAAGCCTGGAAGCATTCCTTCCGGAGTTTGATTTTCCTGAACACGACAGAGAGTCTGGCGGGTTGTTCCGTTTTGTTTTCAAGGGTGGATCTCTCGTAACTATCCGCAAAGAGCCGGAAGGATATTCTGCCGAAAGCGTTTCGCTCGAACCTGAGGTACTGGGTGACTTCTCCAAGGGCGGGGTAGAGAATCGTCCCTGGATAACGGTGGAAAGGGTTCCCGAGATGCTGACCCGTTCCATCCTTGTCGCGGAAGACCGCAGATTCCTTCAACACTCCGGGGTCGATCCCAAATCAGTGCTGAGAGCGATATGGATCAACCTGAACACGGGCGGTGTGAAACAGGGTGGCAGCACTATCACCCAACAGCTTGTCAAAAACGCCTTTTTGTCGGAAGAACGGACTTTCAGCAGAAAAGCTGCGGAAGCTCTTTTGTCTTTTGGGATGGAGATCGCGTACGATAAAAAAACAATACTTGAGATGTACCTGAACCAGATATATCTCGGGCACAGAGGCGCGCACGCTATTTACGGCGTGGAGGACGCGGCCCTGTCATATTTCGGCAAACACGTGTGGCAGCTTTCGACCGGAGAATGTGCGCTGATAGCGGGTTCCATACCAGCGCCCAACAAATACAGCGTAATTGCCTCAATGGAAAAAGCTCTTGAGAGGAGAGAGTACATCCTCAACCTGTTGTTAAAGAACGGCGAGATCACTAGCTGGGATTACAAAGCGGCGCGGGAGGAACCGGTCATTATCGCAAGAGATGCCGACCGCGATAGCGGGAATTATTACAGCGATCTGGCAAGGTTCCAACTCGAAAAAGATTTTGGAATAAATGAACTTGATTCTTCGGGATACAAAGTTTATCTTTCCGTAGACATGGACATGCAAAGGAACGCGGAGCGGATCCTCTCTGGCCAGCCTATGGAGGGCGCGATAGTGGCGGTTGACCCGCTGAACGGAGAGGTTAAGGCGCTCGCGGGCGGAAGGGATTTCAAAGAGACTCCTTTTAACAGGGCGGTTTTATCCTGGCGGCAGGCCGGCTCTTCGTTCAAACCCATCGTTTACGCTGCGGCCCTGGATGCCGGGGCTGTAACTTTAGCCACGAAACTCAGCAATGAGCCCCTTAAAATATCCCAACCCACGGGTGTTTGGGAACCTCAAAACTATGATAAGAAGGTTTCATCACAGGTCAGCGTGAGGGACGCCCTTGTCTTTTCACTTAACATCCCTTCCGTAAGAGTATTTGAGCTCACGGGCGCTGATAAAGTGATCGATCTTGCAAGATCGCTGGGGATAAAAAGCAAGCTTGAGACGGTACCCTCGCTTGCTCTGGGAACGTGCGACGTAACGCCTCTTGAGCTTACTATGAGTTATTGCGCGTTCGCCAACGGCGGGTTTTCAATTAAACCTGTTTATATTAAATATGTAACGGACTCAAGAGGTGAAATTATAAAAAAATACAACACCGATAAAGTACGGGTTATAAGCGCTCCCGCGGCTTCGATAATGAACAACGTGCTTGAAGACGCGGTCAACAGGGGTACCGGACAGAACGTCAGGAAAATGGGGTTTCAGGGATATTGTGCGGGCAAGACAGGGACAAGCGATAATTATAACGACGCATGGTTCATAGGGTACACGCCCGAACTGGTGTGCGGCGTATGGCTGGGCTATGACAAACCGGCGTCCCTTGAAAAGGCGGCCGCCCAGCTTGCCGTACCCGTATGGGTGAATTTTATGAACTCAGTCACGGGAAGGATGGTAGATCAGGATTTCAAACAAGACCCGGAGTTGCTCAGCATGACAATTGATCCGGAGACAGGGCTTCTGGCGAGGTCCGGCTGCCCGACAAGGCAAAAAGAGCTTTTCATCAAGGGGACACAACCGGAATACTGTAACCTTCATAAGGGCGGTATTCCGGGGTTTTTGAAACGACTATTCAGTACGTTAGGTTTGTGAGTAAACGGCGTATTCAGCAGGTGTATACAGATGATATCATGCTTGTTTTTTCTTAAGGATTAGCGCACCGAAATTAAATCCGGCATCCTTGCCGGGGATAACACCTATCTGTTTTATCGGCACATAGTTGCTGATTATCCAATCGTATATCTTAACCCCGAAATCAGTTCCGAAGAACGGGTACCCGTATTCATAGCACGGCCTCTGTGTGATTATTATGTAATCGGCGGGCCTGGCCTGAAATTCCTTGAGAATGTTGTCCTCGCCGACAGACCTAAGAACATCAGGACGGTAACCGTCGTATTTCATCGGGCAATCACGCCCGGAAAAATAGTTCAGGCCCAGCCCCTCCGGTAACACAACGAGGGTCGCGTCTGAAGGTGTGTTCTGCTTGAGATATTCTACTGTTTGCCAGAATTGCCGGCTTTTCAGATTGTCATACGAAATGAACCTGCCGGAGCTTGTTCTTGTTTCTAAGGTCCGCATCTTGTACCAGAACAGTGAGTCATTAATTGATGGGATAGACAAGATGGTTAAATAAATGAGTATAGAAATTAAAAAGTATTTGTTGTTTTCTGCGGCTTGAACCTTGTAACCCGCGATTGAGGGTATAAAATCCTTAATTATCATGATATAGCATATAAGACCGGGGACTATGAAGAAACTGCCATACAGGAATGTAGTTACATTGAAGAAAATGCGCGTCAATAATGCTAGAGAAACAGACATAAGAACGATGATGGAAAGATACCTTTTGAAATCCTTGCCCAAACTGATGAATCCGTATATAATGCCGCCTATCAAGAAAAATGGCAGTCCCGCATATTGGAAATGTATGAACTTGAGGATATTCCTGTGAAACATGGAAAATGAGGCAATATCAGGGCCATACCTTCGGCTCAGAAAAAACAGGCCGATAATGCACGCGATAATTGAGATCACTCCGTATACTCGGTTCGATAAGCATTTATCTTTTAGATGCACAAAACCGCGGGTCAGCGCAAAGAGCAAAGCGATGACAACGGTCTGTATTACAAATGAATTACACATCCGTACGATTTTCACGGGCAGGTCATAATAGGGCATAACTGCGCCATATAACGTCTCCATGACACCGAGATTGTAAAGTGCAAACGGGTCGTTCCCCTTTCCTTCAAAAGTGATCATTCGCAATACGGATGTGGCGAAATCGTTGTAGTTGTGAAAAATCTTTAGATATATTGCGTAGGTAGCTATAGCCAATAGGGCAGGTGCTATAAGATAGAGCAGCAATAAGGGTCTTTTTTCTTTAAAATATAGAACTGTGCCGAGTATGATAAAAACTGCATAAACGGGCATGGTGATGTCAAAACGTGACAATAACATCAGGTATTGTGAAATAACCCAGAGGTATATGTAAACAGGCCGCGCAGATGTTGCATGCTTTATAAAAAAGTATAGTGAAGCGAGAACAAATGTTATAGTAAATGCCGTAGCTAAAGAATACGGCAATACATAGTTTGAATTGCCGTAGCCCATAATGTTGTTAAACCCACATAAACATAGATATGCGAGCGTTGTCACGGTAGAAAACAATCTATCCATATAGATGCGTGAGATGCGATACACGAGTATAGAACAGGATAGAATAAAAAAAATACCCAGCCCGACCGAGCAATACAAAGTGGTTCCGAAAATCCTGTTGAGCAAACCCAGACAATAAGGAGGGAGGATGCCGAAAAGGTAGTAGATGTCTTTATACAATACCTTGCCCTGAGCGAGTTTGAATGCGACGGTCTGGTCCCGGAAGGTGTCCACCATCAGCTCGCCCCACTTGCACCAGCTGATATCCAGGAAGTAGAGGAATGTCAGGCCGATCAGTGAATAATAAAAATATTTGCTTATATTATTAAATTTGTTCATAAAAGTTGTGAGAATCGTATTGAATCGGCAGTTTTTATTACCTGGCGGCTGTTTGCAAGGAGTCTAATGTAATGGTTCATCGATCCAATTGTAAAATAATTACTGCGGGAATGTCAAACCTGTTTTGATAGCTGGGAAAGCGAAAAACATGAAGATTGACATCTTTTCTTTAGAAAAGATAAAATATACATATAACCAATAGTCGAAAGAACCCCTTTCATGGCTGTATAAGGCTTGATCTCCACACATGACCGAACGATGTTTTCTAATACTCTCAGTTTCCATATCGAAAAACAATTTTCTGAATAATTATGACAATGAATAGCAAAAAATATGCTTATTACAGCTTGATATGTTTTTCTTTGGCATATCTTGTTTTCAAGACCTGGCATAGGTTCGGGGATGTCATAACTGACACCTATACGAATGAATGGGTGGCATTTGAGTTGTTAAAAGGCAAAATCCTATACAAAGATATTTTTTATCATTATGGCATACTGCCGCCATATGTTCTTACACTTCTTTATTCGGTTTTTGGCATAAGTCTTTATCCATCTATTATATCAGGGATCGTTATTACGGTTTTTTCTTCATTTTTTGTGTATCGGACAGCTAGGATATTCGTTAACCGTGAGTTCTCGGCGCTTCTAGTGCTGAATTTCCTTTTTGTTTTTGCCTTCAATGACTTCATGCTTTACAACATATCCATATGGAATTTTATACTCCCTTATCTTAACATAAGTACTTATATGACGTTCTTTACATTATCTTCGATCTTTTTTTTCATAAAACTCCTGCAGGCGGAGCTGAAAACCCCCGGCGGGCTATACGGAGTGATCGTCAAGTCTTTCTCTCTTCAGGTTGCCTCTAACTCTGACGAGATGCCCAATACAAGGAGTAAAGCGAAGGCCTACTTGCTTTGCTGGGCAATATCAGTTTATTTAGTGTTATTATGCCGTCTGGAGAATGGATTTTCGCTATGGATCGTCTATATGGGCATATTTTTGCTTTTTGGCGCAGGCAGATCGCCTAAAACGTGGATATATTCAGTTTTGCCGATACTCCTGGCGGCGATCACTTATCTTCCCTACCTATATTTGTTTCATGCGTTTGACGGGTTTTATACGGGTGTTATCAAACAAATCGCTTTCGGTCTTTCTGGTAAAGACCTGTATGCCAAATATG
>CAZSIW010000039.1:0-3451 GCA_964606755.1 uncultured Elusimicrobiales bacterium
CTCTTTCTCGAGGAGCTCCCCGAAGTGCCCCTTGTCTTTTACATAAGCCGCCTCAAGCGGGATCTCATGTTTAAGGCGGACGGCGAGCTCGTAGAGGAATTTTTCCGAACCGCCCATATTGAGGCTTGTGGAAAACAGCAACACCCTTGGTTTAATCATTGTTTTTTAAGACGACTATCATCTCGCCTATCGGCACCGGGATATTTGCCCTGAGCGCGGCATCCGGCAACAGCTTGTATAATATCGTAAAAAGCGGCGTAAGCAGCCAGTGCGGGAAAGTTACGAATTGATTGTAGGTATATTTCAGGTTTAAGTATTTTGAGGAGCGCCTGCACGCGATCACTTTGAGACCCGCCATGGCAGCGGCCTTGCGTATCGAAGATTTGCTGAAATAGTGGAGGTGCTCAAGTTTGTAATTAGACCATTTGGCGCCAAGGAGCCTGTTGGAAACGGATCTAACGTTGGGTGTCACGAGGAAAACGATACCGTCTTTTGCCAGCAGTGTCTTCGCCTGTTTGAGCGTCTCGACCGGGTCAGGGGCGTGTTCGAGAACGTCGGTCATGGTTATGACGTCGAAAAGAAGCCCGTTGAACAGCGACCGGTCGAGCGTTCCCGTAAAAACACGGCCCTCTGCGAATTTTCCCCTCGCGACGCCGGACGAGTAAGCGGATATGTCTATCCCGTACGCTTCGAAACCCCGCGAACCCGCGACCTCCATAAGGTAACCCGTCGCGCAGCCGACATCGAGCAATTTTCCGCTGTTCTTGCGAGTTTTAATTATATCGATGTATATACTGAATGTTTCTTTTTTCATCTGGGCGGTGGCTTCGTCGTTTTGCTGTTTGTCCAGCCCCCAGGGTTTGTAATAGGTTTCGTTGTAAAGCCGTTCATTCTCCTCTTTCGACAGCTGCGGGAAAAGGAACTCGTAGTCGCAATCGGCGCAGACGTATATGTTCCTGCCTGAGATCGTAAGCCTTATCTTGTCGGAATCCTTGCCGCACAGGGAGCATTTCATGCTTTGCTCTCCGATCCGCGGTTTATCAATCTGACAATGAAGTATGAAAAAAACATTATCATAAAAGGTTCAAAGGGCAGCCTGTACCTTGGAATAGCCATCAAAGGCGCGTGAACGATCGCGATATAGAGTATATACATAAGGACGGGCATTGCCGTAAGCCCGAGTTCAACGCAGGAAAATATCATGCCAGCAAATGACAGCAATACCGCAATAACGAACAAGCCTTTGTAAAGGGAGGCTAGTTTAACAGATCTGTTTTCTAAAAGTACTTTACCTACAGGCAGAAACCATAACTGTTTTTCATTTATCAACATCTTTTTTAAATAATCAACGGGGTTGTTTAAGGCGTACAACATTGCTTTGTGCGCTAATATTGGTTCGTATTCGTTCTGTTTAAGCCCGTTGATCTCAGGATATAATTTTTTTGCGGTTTCCATGGAGGGCTCTACGAAAAGGTCGTTCTGCCAGACATTGTTCTGTGTCAAATACCACATGAGTGTGCCGGAAGCAGCGCAAACCGGCATAAAAACATTAAATGTCCTGTAGTTTCTTATGGTCCATATTGAAATTATAGAACTGCTGATCAAAAGGTAGATCACGAACCCCTTGAACAGCTTCTTTCGTCCCGGCGATAACGCGATGATGGCAAGTTCAAAAACGGGTATAAATATCAACGTGGACCTGCAGAGGGTGGAGATGCCGTGCAGAACTCCTTTGTAGTATAGATATTTGTTGTCCTGTTGTTTGAGGGCCTTGATGAACATAAGGCACTCGGCCAAAATGAGGAATATAAAAAGAGTTTCGGTGAGCATGATGTTGCTGTAAATGATGAGAGGCGGATAACAGGCAGCTATGATGGCGCTCAATATTGCGGTTTGTTTGTTGAATATATCCGCGCAGATCATGAACAGGAAAAGTACCGAGACAGCGCTCAACACGCATTGAAAAAATTTGATGTACGCGTCGTTTGTTCCAAGATATTTATAAAAAGAAGCGATGAAGACAATGTAAACAGGAGGCCGCTTATTCGTCGGAAGTCCGTCACCGGATATAAACCCCTTTCCGTTTATCAGGTTTGTCGCTATCTGTTTATAGTCCATAGAATCGACCTGTTCGGCTTTGTAAGAGTCATGGTGTCCGAACAAGAGGCCCAGCCTGAGAGCGAGAGCGATGCAAAAGACGATGATATTGAATCTCAGAAACGTCATATCTTGTAACCGGCACATTTAGCGTCGTTGTAAAACATCTTGACCGTTTCTAGCGAGAGCTCGCCCAGGTCTTTTCCTATGAGGGGTATTTTTTTGAGGATGTCGTTCGTAACAGTGATTATGTGGCAGCCGCTTTCCTGGGCCTGAAAAATATTCAACACTTCCCTCGAACTCGCCCATAAGAGTTCGGCCTTCTTTCTCTTCTTCAAAAGCGCCGCGGCTTTCCTCATGTGAGGGACAGGGTCTATACCTGTGTCTGCGACCCTGCCGGCAAAAACAGAAACTATGGCCCTGGCATTGTCCGAGAGTGCGTCGGCCACAAGCTCTACCTGCTCAAGGGTAAGAAGCGCGGTGACGTTCAAATAAAGGCCCTCTCCTGAAAGCTTTTTTATCAGGGCGTGGGCGGATTCGCCCTTTGTGTTCGTTACCGGTATCTTTACATTGACGTTGCCGCCCCAGGAGGCGATCTTCCTGGCCTCCGTTTCCATCGATGCAAAATCGTCTGAAAAAACTTCGAACGATATGGGCAGTTCGGTTATTTCCTTAAGAGCCGCTTTCGCGAAAGACTCGTACCCGTTAACGCCGCACTTGCGCATGAGCGTGGGGTTGGTGGTAAACCCCCTTACAATTCCTTCTTTGTGAGCTTGTTTCATCTGCGCGATATCCGCGCCGTCAGCGAATATCTTGATCTTCAGATCACTGAATTTTGGCATTATTGTTTCCCTTCCCTTAAAATAATTTCAACGGACTCTTTGAGATCCGCGGCGGAAAAATCGGGGGTGCTTTTTCCCCGGTTCGCAGCGGATAGAAATTCTTTGACAAGTATAGTCCGCACTCCGGCCGCTCCGCCGCACTCAACGTCCGCGTCCCTGTCGCCGACGAACCAGCAAATCTCTTTTTTCAGGTCATATTCCCTTATAGCTTCATTTACGAAAAATGGTTTGGGTTTCCTGCAATCGCATTCGCACGTCAGTTCTTTGACGGTGCCTCTCGGATGGTGATAACAGTAATAATATTTTTTGAACGAGATCGCATTCTTTGTCATCAGGCCGTGAAACCTGTCGTGTATGTTTTTAAGCGTCTCGATAGATACTTTGCCTTTTGCCGCGCTCGGTTGGTTAGACACGACAAAGAGCATATATCCATCGTCCTGCAGGGCCTTTAAGGCCTTTATAGTCCATGGGAAAAGCTCGAACTCGGCAACGGAATGCGGCGACTCATATTC
>CAZSIW010000039.1:3461-10744 GCA_964606755.1 uncultured Elusimicrobiales bacterium
GATCACTCCGTCCCTGTCAAGGAACACTGCCTTATTCATATCCATTGTTATTTGCCATTCTGTCATTTCGACACCGCATGTTTTGCTTCGCAAAGCGAAGCAGCGGTGGAGAAATCTAAATCTGTAAATTATTGCCCAAATCAATCCATGTTGGATTTATAGAATTAATCAGACTGTTTTTCTTTTCTCTGCGCCATTTCTTTATTTCTTTTTCTCTGTTTATAGCCACATTTACATCTGTCGTATGCTCGAAATATAATAATTTATGGATGTTATATCTTTTTGTAAAACCTGGGACCATTTTGTTTTTATGTTCATATATCCTTCTTGCCAGATCATTAGTTATTCCAGTGTATATCACTTTATTGTTCCAATTCGTTATTATGTAAACATAATAATTATGCGTCCTCAAAGATTTCTCCTCACTGCGTTCGTCGAAATGACAGGACAGAAGAAATTATTTCACCGATTCCCACTTCATTTCGCCGGATTTCAACAGAGGGTGAGAAACGATCAGGTGCCATACGACTGCCTGAAACGCCTCCGTATGAGGGGTCACGGCCTCGCTGTCAACTGTCGGCACTATAACGCACGCGTCGGCTGTTTTCGCGGTATATCCCCCGTCTCTCCCGACGACTCCGGTTATTTTTGCGTTAACCTTTTTGGCAAGTTTCAGCGCCCTTACTATGTTGGAGCTTATGTTCTTTTCCTCGTTCCCGCCGCCAACAGAAACGCCTTCACGAGGTCACTCTCCGCACAACTCCCTCATCATTGACCCTTGCCGTAAGCTCTGAAACGTTGTCGGTAGGCGCGTAGGTTTCCATGCCGCAGATCTTCCTGAAATCGTTTACCGCGTGCGATGCATTACCAGCGCCTCCGCCGACCCCAAGTATGAACAGCCGGCCTTTGTTCTTCCTAGTTTCAGCCAGGATCGATACCATTTTGTCGATCTCTCCGGTATCGAGCTTCAGCGCTATTTCAGCCGTGTTTTTAAGGAATATCCCGCTGTAACTGTCCATATCAAGCTCTCCTTGAACTAGAAAGAAATATTTGATATTTCTTTCTTTATCAATTCCAAATGTTCATCCCTAAGTTTTGCATCAGCTAAAGGATATAGTAAAGTGTCTTCCATCTCGGCATGTTTGATAAGCATATCCAGCGTGTCGTTGACTAACTCTACAAGTTGTTCCTGCGCGCCGTCGCCGCTTCCTTCTTTCTTAGCGGTCAACTCTTTGATCGCCTGAAAATTCTTTGTCATTAAGTTATGTTCGGAAAGTATATTTTCAATTAACTGCTTTTCCTTTTCACTCAATTCATATTTGCTCGTTAAAACGCCGATCACTATTTCCTCGTATTTAAAATGGATCGGGATATGCTTGTAAAAAAATTGAAGGATATCCGCAAGCTTCGAAAATATGTTCTCGTCATTGAACTTACGCACAAAATCTATGGTAAATAAAGCCTTTTCCGTACCCCTGGTATGAGTCTTGTAAATAATTTCCAAAACACTTTCTTTCATGCCGCCTGCTCGCCTCTACTTTGCATATTTTTCGGGGTTTGCCTTGAACTGCCCGACACACGCGGGACAGCACATATAGTAAACTTTCCCCTTATACTTGACGGCGGATGTGCCTTTTCCTACCGTCACTTTTTCTCCATTGACGGGGCACTGTGAAACCGAGTCGTATTGGTCCTGTGCCGGTATAAAATCCGTTACATCCTGTGACACGCTCTGGGTTGTCGCCTGCTTCTGCTCTGACTGGATGTTTGGCATATTCATTTGCGAGGGAGCCTGCCTTTTTTTGCAGGCTGTTAAGGGCAGGGCAGCCACAAGGAGTGATAATAAAATAAGGCGCGCTTTCATTTTGATCCTCCTGCTATGAATTTCTTAGTCTCTTCCAACCCATCAGGTGAGCCTATCTCGTAAAAGCGTTCTGACGCTTCGTACCCGATCATCCTCTTTTCTTTTACCAGTTTCGAATAGATATCGGCAAGGTCAAAGGCTTCGCCTTCCGGTAAATCGTCAAGAACCGAGCTTTTTAAAACAGCCAGTCCGTAATCTATATATTTCATTTTTTTAGAGTGTTTTGTTTTGGAATATTCGATCAGGTCGCCGTTCTCGAACACAACATTGCTTTTATCCCATCTGTTTTCGTTTTTAATAATGACCATTAAAGCGTCTTTGCCGCTTTTTTTAAAATCTGAGTATATGCCATGCAGGTCAAGATCAAAATATGAATCTCCGTACATCACGAAAAATTCATCCCCTGCAAGGGCAACGGCTTTTTTTACGGCGCCGCCCGTTCCGAGGAGTTTGTCTCCGTCGAACGAATACTTCACGTCGACGTTATAACTTTCGCCGTTTCTGACAAGGTTTTTAATCGACTCGCCCAGGTAACCCGCGCAGATGACCACTTTGCTTACGCCTTTTTCTTTCAGCATCTTCAGCTGGTGATAAATGAAAGGCTCACCGTTGATATCGATCATCGCCTTGGCGATTTCTTTTGTCAAAGGATAGAGCCTGGTCGCTTTTCCGCCGGCCAGAATAATTGCCGCAGGCAGCGTCACGACTGCACCACCACTTTTGTTCCCTCAAAATCGAACTTGAATCTAACTTCCTCGAGGCCGGCCCTGGCCATGGCCTGGCGCAGAGCTACGCTGTTGTCTGCATAGAACATCAGGAACCCGCCGCCGCCGGCGCCTATGAGTTTTCCGCCAAGGGCTCCATTCTTAAGGGCCAGCTCGTACCACTCGTCTATTTTCGGGTTAGTCATCATCTTTGACCTTTGCTTCTTATGCTGCCAGTGTGCGTTCATCAACTCGCCGAATTTCTTGAGGTCGCCTTTTTCAAGCGCTTTCCTGCTTTCAAGGCCCAGGCCTTTCACGAAGTGCAGATTCTGGATCATCCCCGCGTCTTCCTGCGTGCTTTTCTTGTGCTGCTCCTCAAGGATAGTAGAGGCGGACCTTGAATACCCGGTAAAGAACAACAGCATGTTGTCTTCAAGGTCGTAGAGTATTTCTTTTTTTATGTTGAGCGGATAGGCGTTCACCGCGCCGTCTTTATTGAACTCAAAGCAGGTTATGCCGCCGAAAGACGATATGTACTGGTCCTGCTTCCCAATGGGTTCCTTTAATCTTTCTATCTCGATCGCGCAGGCCTGCTCGGCCAGTTCCCTCGGGTGGATAATGTCACGCTTGTAGGCGTGCAGGGCTTTTAAGAGAGCGGTAGTGAAACTGCCGGATGAGCCGAGGCCTGTACCGGCAGGAATGTCCGCCATGCTGGTTATCTCAAGGTAGTCCTTGTTAAACTCCAGCAGGTTAAGAGCTTCTCTTATTATCGGGTGTTTTATCTGCGCGGAGGTCTCGGCTTTTTCCATTTGCGAGTATTTTATTATATAGCCGGGCTGGAACGTCCTGTGAAGGGTTATGTAGACATATTTGTCTATCGCCGCGGCGATCAGGAAGCCTCCGAACTTTTCGTAGTATGAGGCCAGGTCTGTTCCGCCGCCGCCAAGGGTGATCCTTAATGGACTTCTTGTTATGATCATTTTTTTTATTTTAGCATATTTTAATAGTATTTCGATATAAAACATCGCGGCCCGCGCGACGTTATGGGATCATACCGCCCATCCCGCGGGGTGCTTATTTATTTCATAAAATTTGTTTACGGCGCCGGCTATCAGACCCCACGGAAGTTTTGCTTCGAAGGGGTTCCTGCGCCTGATCCCAAGTTGTTTAAGCGTCTTAAAATGGACGATATCTTCCCAGCCTCTCGCGTATGAAATCAATCCGGGCCTGAACCCCGTCTTTTTCAGGGCCATGACAAGTGTTTCGGGTTCAAAAAAACTTACATGTATTTCAGGCACCGCGTATTTCCATTTCGCTATTTTATTTCTATATGGCCGCGCGTTCCCGGTAGTAAAGAAAAAAATACCGCCCGGTTTTAGCAGTTTTCTGATCTGCCAGAGCGACTCTATGGGATCGGGAATGTGTTCAAGGACCTCAATGGCGGTCACTATATCTAGCTTTCCTTCCAGGCCCTTCAGTTCATGGCGTCCAATTATCGGTATTCCCCGTGCCTTTGAATAAGGAGCTATGGATCCTTCCTCGTAACCGCAGATATCTGCGATATTATTATCCCTGACGTACCTGGTCAGCCCGCCATTGCCGCAGCCGTAATCGAGCCAGCGCGTCTTGCCGGATACCTGCATGAGTTCTTTAACTATGGAGGTTACCCCGCGCCATTCGTAATATTTTATCGTCGCGTCCGGGTTTTCGAGTTCAAAAAAATAATCGATCTTGCGATCATAACTGCGGCCCCTGTAATAATCTTCGTTGTAGATATCCTCAAACTCCAATATAGGGTTAGCCACAAACGCGAACCGGCAATTTGCGCAGGAATAAATATAAAATATTTTTGGTTTTGATTTTCCCGCGAGCTCTTCAGTTTGCTTAGCGTCAGATCCGCAGACAGGGCATTTTAGATTATTCATTAAGTTGTTTGTTCTGATATACTTGTTCGATTATCTTTAAAGCTTCATAGCTGTCGCGCACATCTCCGCACAAAGGAGTATGTTTCAATATGGATTCCGCGAAAGAATTGAACTCCAGTTCCCATGAGACGTCATCTCCCGGGAACTCCCAGGTCTTTGTTTCCGGCGGGCCCATCTGAGGCAGCATTTTATAGAAAGTCAGCCTTTCGGTGCCGTAGCTTCCGCCAAGGCCGTCGATCTGCAGTTTTCCCGTTTTCCCGTATATCTCAAGACAGAAAATATTCTTCCACTCGCTGCAGCTGGCATGGAGCCACGCGACGTTGCCGTTCTTGTTCGTCAGGGACAAAAAGGCGTTATCCTCGCAGGCCATTTTCCAGAAATAGGTATGAACGGAGCCTTTCACTTCAGTGAAATCACCCAGGAACCAGCGCGAGAGGTCTATAAGATGCGAACCCTGATCGATCAGCTCTCCGCCTCCGGATATGGATTTGTCCGCGCGCCACTCTTTTTCGTACCCGAGCCTGCCGCCGTGGCCGTATCTCGCCCGAAGAAACATAAGATCGCCTACCTCGCCAGAATCAACCATGTTCTTTGCTTTGGAAATTGCGGGATGGAACCTGTGATTGAACCCTACTTTGACGAGCCTGCCGGAAGTTTTTGCGGCATCGACGAGAAGCTGCAGCTCTCCGACGTTCCTTGCAGCGGGTTTTTCCACAAGAACGTGTTTGTTGTTCTTAAGGGCGGCAACGCTTATCTCGGTCAACAGGTTGTTGGTTGTCGACACGATCACGATATCGGCGCCGCTGGACACCGACTCTTTCCAGTCGCTCGTGGGTTTCCCGTTGCCGCGCGTCGTGCAGAGCGCGCTGGCCCGTTCGATATTCGTGTCGCAGGCGGATACCAGCTCATGCCCCCGAAGGGCTTTTGCCCGCTTATTTCCTATTAGTCCGCAGCCTATTATGGCAACTTTCATTTTTTGCGCTCCGCAATTAAAGGAAGCCTTCTAAGTTTCCCGGCATCAGCGAAATTTCTAAGTGCGGCCGACTTCGCAAGCTCGCTATAATTTTCCCTGATATGGATGAGACGTCCCGAAATTCTTGTGTTGCTGGAAAGAAACTCTATCAAGCTCAATATCTGCCCGGCTGAGGTGCCTCCGGTAATCAAGACATCTTTTGCTTCGTTCAGGGCTTTAGAGCCTGCTTTGTTTCCCGCCTTGATGACCTGTCTTGTCATGCGCGACGACACAGCTCCCGGGGCAACGGCGTTTATCGAGATGTTCTTGTAACCGTATTCTTTCAGTTCGTCAGAAACAGTTTCGACGAACCGCAGCAAACCTGTCTTCGCCGCCGCGTAAGGTGAGAACCTCGGCCGCGAGTAAGAGGAGCCGCCTCCGGAGAAATGGATAATTACACCGCGGCCTTTCTTTTTGAAAACGTTGACAGCGGTTTTTGTCACAATAAAACTTCCGACAAGGTTAACGTCCACGGTCTTTCGGAAATCCCGGGTATCCAGCTCCCAGGCATTACCTATGGGGCCCTGTATCGCGGCGCAATTGACGACAACGTCCGGGTAAGAGCCGAAGTGCTTCCTGTGAGAGGCGAACGCCGAGCGCACTCTTTTCTCATCGGTAACGTCCGCAGCGGCCAGGTTCAGAGCTATACCGTTCTTTTTAAGTTTAAGAAGGAGGGTTTTGTTTCTGGAAGAAACGGTCACATCGTGGCCGTTCTTTATCAAGCTTCCTGTGATGATCTGCCCTATACCGCCGCTGGCGCCAAATATTATGTATGAGGTCAATCTCAGGCTCCTTACCGCAAACTTAAAGTTACTAGTTTAATCAAAAAGCCAATTATTACTCTTTAAATATTCGAGTGTTTTAATTACGGAATCTTTGATCGACAGTTTTGGTTTCCAGCCCAGCTTCTTTATCCTTGAAGCATCGAGAAAAATGAACGGGTTGTCGCCGATCCATCCCCGGTCCCCGCCTGAATACGTAAGTTTAGGGCTGAGTCTCAGGTTTTCGCTTATCCATGAGATCGAATCGTTGACCTGGCAGTATCCGTCGAGCCCGAGGTTGAATATGCTAACTTTTCCTGGATGCGCGACCGCCAGAAGCATAGCGTCTATGCAGTCCTGCACGTAAAGATAGGATTTTTTCTGATGGCCGTTGCCGAGCACCGTGAGCTCGGACCGGTTCTTCATGAGGCTCTTATAGAAATCGAAGACATGTCCGTGGGTGTACCTCTCGCCCAGTATGGAGACGAACCTGAATATCCATGTTCTCAAACCGAACCCTTCGCAGTAGGCCGAGATCATGCTTTCGCAGGCAAGTTTTGACGCGCCGTAGAGCGAGGTCTGGACCGGGAAAGCGGCGTCCTCGGGGGTCGGGAACTGTTTTGCCTCGCCATATACCGAGCCGGTCGAGGAGAACGCGATGTCCTTGATGCCGTTCGCCCTCATCGCTTCAAGCACGTTGAACGTGGCGACTGTGTTCTGTTCAAGGTCTTTGCCGGGATGCTCGAGCCCGAAGCGCACGTCCGCGTTTGCCGCAAGATGGAAAACCATGCCGCATCCGCTCATCGCTTTCGTAAGGTTGTCGATATCGAGCGTATCACCCTTGATGAGCTTGAAATTCGCGTTCTTACCGGCATCGGAAAGGAACTTTTCTTTTCCCGTAGAAAAATTATCGTAGCCGATAACGGTATGCCCGTCACTGATCAACCTGTCGGTAAGATTGCTTCCGATAAAACCAGCCGCGCCAGTAATAAAATATTTCATTCGTTCCTTTACAAC
>CAZSIW010000040.1:0-10679 GCA_964606755.1 uncultured Elusimicrobiales bacterium
CAGACCAGAGCCTGTCGACAAACAAACGATCGAAGATATTTTTGATATAGTCAGGTACGCCCCTTCGGGTGTGAACCGCCAGCCGGTGAAGTGGCTCTTCGTGCACGACACGGAACAGTTGAAAGAGATGTCCACACTCGTAATAGAATGGATAAAAGATGTAATCGTCAAAAACCCTCAGGTGGCTGAAGCATACGGTTTTCCCCGCCTGGCCGCCGCTTATAAAAAAGGCGGCGACCCCATCACCAGGAACGCGCCGCACGTGGCCGTGGCACACGCTCCTAAGGACAACAGGATAGCTGCCATAGATGCTGTTATAGCTCTTTCGCATCTTGAGCTCCTGTGTCCCGCTTTCGGTCTTGGCGCGTGCTGGGCGGGATATTTCAACATGGCCGCCACTATGTACCCGCCGCTTATTTCGGCCCTCGGGATACCGGACGGCTCTGTCGCGCTCGGGACGATGATGCTGGGATATCCTAAGTTCGGATATAAAACGATACCCAAAAGAAATAAAACCGTTATACGCTGGATTTAATTTCATTTTTTTGGTATATAATTATCTAACCCGCTGAGGCGGACTGATAAAAAACAGATTAGAAGGGTTCAGCGAGCGAAGAAGGGAAACGTAGTTTCCCTCTTGGAGCGGTGAGGCGAGAGATTTACATTTCGAGCCCGAACCAATTTGAACGAAGTGAAAATATGCCCAAAAGGGCGCGACATAAAGGGAGGCTTAAATGTCAGAGAATCTGATCGTGACAAGCAAGGTGAAGAAAATCGTGAAGGATGCCGGTTTCAGGACTGGCGCGGACTATATCGTCGCCCTTTCAAACAAAGTAGAGCAGACCGTTAAAGCTTCCATAGAAAAAGTCAAAGCCGAGGGCGGCAAGATGACGCTCGGCCAGGAAGACGTTCAATAGAAACCAATATTAATGATAAGACCCTGCAAACCGTCCGATCTAGGTGAGATCGTTTCCATCATCAACGATGGGGCAAAAGCCTACAAGGACGTCATACCGAACGACTGTTGGCACGAACCGTACATGTCGGGCGAATCACTTCAAAAAGACATTGAAAACAGAGTGAATTTTTACATTTTCGAACAGGATGGCTTGGCTGCGGGGGTCATGGGTATACAGGATTTCCCGGAAGTCACCCTTATAAGGCACGCCTATACAAGAACGGCGTTCCAGAAAAAGGGTGTTGGTGCAACGCTTTTGCAATATCTTTTAAAACTTACTGACAAGCCTGTCCTGATAGGGACGTGGGCGTCTACCCCGTGGTCAATACACTTTTACAGCAAATATGGCTTCACGGTCCTTCCCAAAAACATAGCGGCGGAGTTGTTGCTGAAATACTGGCCTCTAACTACTGATCGGCACAGGGAAGTCTCGGTAGTGCTGGCCGACAAGAAGTGGTTCTTTTCCAAACAAATTGGCAGTATTTAGGTTTCTTTTTTGTAGCACACCGATTTATCGGCTTTGCGATGTTATTAACACCACCTATAAACTGGCAGCTACCGTAAACAGAAATCTAGGTCGTGACACAGTCTCTTCGAAAGCTCTTGCAGGATTCCCCAAGGACTAGCGAATAACATTTACGAATCAAATGAAACAAGCCTTGCAAATACATTTGCAAGGCTTGTTTCATTGTGTCAATAACCTGAATATTTCTGCTAGTTAGAATGAAAGCGAGGCGCTGACATAATACCTCATCCCTTCAGGAGGAATAAGACCGGGCGCATTGCCTATGTGCTCTCCTTCAGCAGGAAGCGGGTCTTCATTATCCAGAAGATTCAGGAAGGACACACTTATCTTCAATCTGTCATTCCAGAACTTTTTGAAATTGATTGTAAGTTCCACAAATTCTGCGCTCTTCTTGTCATACCCTCCCGCCAGCGTCTGGTAGGGAATATTCATGATAGACCTTAGATCAAGATTTACCTTCATTAAACCATTCAACACTCCAACCTCTCCGCCGATTATACTGGTAAATTCCGGAACTAACAAAGGTTCGCCGTCCGTGTTATGCGGGTCGTCAACTTCAACGCCGTTAATATAACTCGAAGTCACTTTAGACTGGTCATATGAACCGTTCCAGTAAACGAGCGCGTCCTTAACGACCGAATACTTTGCTCCCCACTCAATACCGTTTGTAGTGAAACCAGACGTATTATAGAAGGAATTCAGCAATGTAGTATTGTTGTTCCTTGTGATCTCATTATTCAACCCCTGGCTGAATACCGTTATGTCAAGCCGCAAATCTTTTTTATCATATATACCTATCAGTTCATGAGCAGCTAACCTTTCGGGGCTGACTCCCGAGCCCGCTTCATTAGCCTGCGGTCTGCGTGCCGTGTTGTTGTATAAGTACTTTAGAGTTAAAGCACTATCTGGAGTATAAAACAATCCTATGCGCGGACCTGAAACAATATTCTGTTGCTGAGTGTCGTTTCTGTCGTAGTCAGTTCTAACGCCCAACAAAGCTTTAAACTTATCCGAGAAGGCATATTTCCCCTGCAAATACAGGTTGCTGTACTGGTCTTTTGTAGGGGACAGGTTTGTATCGTACCAGTTAATGCCATAATTGACATCAGCCCAGTTTGATGTCATAGAAGGGGCTGTTGTCTGGTCTTCACCCCACAGGTCGCCTCCGAAATTCACATCGAGCTTTCCATCATACAGTTGCGCAGAGGAATTAAACCCAAGCGTGTTTTTTTTCTGCGTGTCAACAGCGACAGATTGCAGTTGCCATTGTTTCTGGTATGAGTTATTGTAGAGGTTCAATGAATAGGCGTCATTTCCTAGCGGCACATTATATTCGATGCGATAAGATGTAATCTCCATCTCATCTCCAAAATTAGTGCCATTCATGGCTGTCAATGCGTTCTGCATTGCAATTCCCTGCGCTCCGGAAGGACCGGTCCATAATACTGGAGCTACAAACGCATCATGGTCTTCAAAGAAAATAGCTTTCAGGTTGCCCTGTTGCACCTTGCCAATGAAAGAGTGCGAAGGATTAATGCCGTTGCTCTTCCAGTCATTACTATCCTTGCCCATACCGACTAAAGCATTCTTGTAGATCTGCGGGTCCTGCGATTCTTCATGATAACCGAAAAACATGGTATTTTTCTTATTATTCGGATCCGTGTGCCCGAACATAAAATCAAGCGACTGTCTGTCATAATTCCCAGCTTCGGCTTTAACTTCAGTGCCTTCGAGATCATCGCGCAGGTTGAAGTTTATCAGTCCTGCTTCTGCTTCGCTTCCCCACATCAGTCCTGCAGGGCCGCGGGCAACTTCGATATTCTTAAACCAGGCTGGGCTTATCACAAGATGGCCGAAATCCACAATATCCATTAATTCAATACTGACCCCGTAACGCCAGATAGACTGCTCGCCGCGCCCCATTGGGCCGTACTGGCCGTAATAATCGGTATTATAAAAAGAAAAACCTGGAACTCTCTGGAAAATTTCATATAAGTTGCGGACACCCCATCTTTGCAATTCATCCTGGGTAACAACATAAACGGACATGGGAACTTCGTTAAGGTTTTCACTTACCTTTGACACGCCGATAACGCTTGGAATCTGCATAAACAACAATTCTTCCGCGCTTGTCTCTGTTTTAAGATCCGTCGCGCACGAATAGGACGGGATGCTTACCAACACAGCGAATAAGACAGCTTCCAAAACTTTGCTTAGCCACTTCATCGCGAGCCCCTTTGTTTCAAAATTTGTTTACTCACTACTATAATCGTACGCTTACTCAGCTTCATCTTTTGGGAGAGGTAAAAACAAATTTTTGTTTTTCCTCTCCCTCAAGACGCACTCTTTTGGAGGAATTATATTGGGACACATGAGCGATCTTTGTACTCGCCCGCTTGTTATTATACAATCAAATAAAAAAAAATAAAATCAGGATTTTCCCTAGGGGGGGTTAGAACTTGACTAGCGGTGAAAGACCAATGGGAAGTGAAAAAAAGAAAGTGGTCCCCGCACCTGGCGTGGAATCCAGCCAGATATCGCCGCCATGGCGTTCCACTATTTTTTTGCAGATCGCCAATCCGATTCCGGTGCCCTGATATTCCTTTACGGTCTTAATGCGGTGAAATATCTTAAATATTTGCTCAAAATATTGAGGGTCAATCCCTATGCCATTATCCCGCACGGAAAACACGTACTTGTCACGCTCCCTGACGACCCCTATATGCACTACAGGGGGGCTATCTGTCCGATACTTGATAGCATTCGCGATCAGATTTTGAAACAACTGAATGATTTGCAGCTTATCGACCATAAAAGAAGGAAGGGGATCGTGTGTTACAACAGCCTTGTTGTTGTGGATCAATATACTCAGGTTATCGCATGCCTGCTTTATTATGGTCTCTAAATCATTTAATTCATGCGTTTGCTTATTCGAATCGACCCTCGCGTAAGCAAGAAGGTTTTGTATCAAAAGCTTCATATTATCAGCACCTTCGATCGCGTAATTAATATATTTGTTCTCATCGGCATCAAGCTTTTCTGAGCACTGCAGTTTCAGGAGTTCAAGGAACCTTGTAACCACGCACAAGGGTTCACGCAGGTCATGTGAAATAACGTGCGCATATTCCTGGAGTTCCTGGTTCGACCTTATAAGTTCCACTGTTTTTATCTTAATTTCTTTATTTGCTCTCTGCAGCTCCTTAGATCTTTTTATTTCAATTTCTGCGCGAGCGGCCGTCACGGCAAGTTGTTTTGAATTTTCCAGAGAAATCTGCAGGTCTTCCGTCATCTTATTAAAGAATTCGGATAATTTGCCGAACTCGTCCCTTGAAGTTATGTCTATTCTGTGCGTCAGATCACCCTGAGCTATGTTTCGTGTGGCATTAATTATCTTCTTAATGGGTTTATCAACATAAGCGTTCATTATAAAAATAATACACAAGATCAGAAGAAAAGCGATTATTATGCTGAACCCTGTTATTATTTTAGTCAGATATCGTATCTTTGCATTTAATGATGACAATGACACAACGATCGTTACTTTGCCGATCTGCTCATTGTTCAATGGTTCCCCCACGCCGAACAGCATCGTATCCATAAACCCGGTATTGCTCAGACCTCCTATAATTGGTTCAGAGAATTCCTTCTCTTCTTTTTCCCGTACAGCTTTGCCAACCTGGGAAAAAACATTGTTGTCCTTGTTCTCTATCCTCACATAAACAACATCCTTCTGTTTCATGGTGTTTTCCGCCATCATGTCAAGCTCATTTTTGTCCAACGTCAATATCCCGTACCTGCTGTTCATGGCCAGGTTCTTGGCCATTGTATTCGTATGCTCTATCAGGTCTGTACACAATACTTCCTTCATATAACGAACTGAAAAAAATGAAAACAAAAGCACGAACAGTATGTCCAAAGACAAACCTGCACAAATAAATTTTGTTCTTAGGCTCATTTTCATTTACCAAACACCTCTGTATCACCATTCAGGATATCTTCCGGAATCTTTATCGATATCTGCCTTGCAGTATGGAGATTGATAGAAAGCTTAGCTTTCCGCGGGAACACGACTGCGTGATAAGTTTTATTTTTGATGGCTTTCATGACTATCTCGCCCGTCTGCCTGCCTATATCTTCATAATCGCAGGTTAAAGAATATAATGCGCCAGCTCTGGTATATGCCGATGAAAGCCCAACAAGGGCTATCTTTTTTTTCAGGCATTGAAGAATGACATGTTTTATGGAATCGGGGATGTACAACTCCGGCTCGGGAAGTATATAAAACGCGTCCACCCGGCCGGACATATCGTCAAAACAACTCTCAAGGTCTTTTATTGAACTGATCTTTTTACTGACTATTTCTAGCCCGCTTTTATCCGCATACGCCCTTATCTCCTCTACATATTTCTCAGAAACGTCTTTATAAATCATCCCGACCCTTGTACCGCGCGGTACTATTTTTTTTAGATATTTATGATTAAACTCAAAAGGGATGTCCATCAGGCATCCGCTAAGGTTACTCTCCGGAACGAATTTCTCATACAATATCATTGAAAAAACTATCGGGATATCTTTTATTTTCTCGTTTACAACGACTGTGGCATTGGTCCCCAGGGCGACGATCATATCCGGTTTTGCTTTTTCGACTTTTATGCAGGCCTGTTCGACATTCTCTTTGGCAAGGTTTGTTTCGGAGGTCCATAGCGAAATATCATTTTCTTCAAAATATTTTTTAAACCCCTCTATTGCCTGTTCATAGGGCGTGTCATCGGAAGTTTTAATTATGGATATAGTGATTTTTTCTGAAGCGGGAAGCGGCGGCGATAACGATGTAAAAACAAGCAGAAGGACAAATAACAACGTGGTTTTTACGTTCATTGTTATATGATGATCAGTTTTTTGCGTATCGCGTATTTTACCAGGTCTGCCATGTTGTGAATATTCAATTTATTCATGATATTTGTGCGGTGTGTTTCAACAGTTTTCGCACAAACACCAAGTTCGACAGCAGTCTCCTTTGTATTCTTGCCATCGCATAACAACTGGAGGACCTCGTGTTCTCTTTCTGAAAGCTCGGCAATCTGATGATTCTCAGGTTTTACATTATCTGAATTCGAGACGGAGGAATTGATGATGATATCGGTTATCGAAGGGCTTATGTATTTTTTATTTTCCATAATAATGTCGATAGCGGAAACAAGCTCTTCAAGAGCGCAATCTTTTAGCAGATATCCCATAGCTCCGGCCTGAAAAGCCTCAATGATAAAATGTTTTTCGCTGTGCATCGAAAGCATGATGACTTTCGCGGCAGGGTTTAGTTTTATTGTTTTCCTGGTCGCTTCAATGCCGTCGAGATCGGACATTGAAATATCCATGATCACTATGTCAGGCCTGATTTTCCCAAGAAGCTGCAGTGCCTCTTTTCCGCTCCCGGCCTCCGCGACCACCTTGAGTTTCGGCTGTTTTTCAAGCAGTGTGCGTATGCCTTCCCGCAGTATCTTGTGGTCATCAACTAGCAGAATATCGATCATGTCACGGCTCCTGTTTTTCGTCTGGCACTTTGGCTGGCATAATTTTAATTCATTATTTCAGTGAAGTCAAGGATAAGACGCGGTAGATCCGGCTGGCATATTACGAGACTCAACGTCGACAAACAGGGAAAACACAGGGCGTTCCGGCCGGCGAGAAGTTCTTGTATTAGGAGGCACTATCAGTCCACCCGTTCCAGAGCCCAACCCATAGATTTCTGGTTAAACGATATCTCGAAAAGGTTCGCGCCGTCCGTAACGTTGAAATGCACCACGAGCGCGTCCCCCTGCCTGTCGCGCCATATGTATGTTATCTCCTTTATGTCATACTTGCGCCCGTTTCTCATAAACCATTTGGGTCTGATACAGTTTTGCCCGAACACCGCGGCGACATCGATTGGTTCACTTGCTAATTCACTCATAACTGCCTGTTCTTCCATTCGACACTGTTTAATTAAACGTTGCGCATCATAAAAACCACTTTGCCCAGGATCGTGATATTATCCGCCCTGATCAGCTTGTAGGCCGGGTTGGCGGGCATGAGATAGGTCTCGCTGTTTTTGCGGAAGAGTTTTTTGACGGTCGCTTCCCCATCCAGCATGGCGACGACTATCTCGCCGTGCTCGGCGGTCGGCTGCTGGCGGACAACGACCACGTCATCTTCGTAGATACCCACGTTTATCATGCTGTCGCCCTTCACCTTGAGAGCGAAACACTTGCCGCCTTTGACCACCACCTCGTCTATATGGACGTATTCCTCGACATCCTCAATCGCGAGAGAGGGCACACCCGCCTGCACGCGCCCGAGCACGGGTATTGAGACCATAGGTTTCCTGTGGGTCAGGCCAATGCCCCGCGAAACGCCCGGGGTGTGTTTGAGGTAACCCTTATTGACCAGAGCCTTCAAATGCTTCTGCGCCGCACCTATGCTGACTCCAAATTTATTCGCGGTCTCTCTTACCGTAGGAGTAACTCCCATTGTGGAAGAAAGATCCTTTACGAACTCCAACACCCGTTCCTGTTTCTCCGTCAAGCCATCCATGCTACCCTCCTGTCCGAATTTAAATAATTTAGGCAATGAACTGACAAAACAATATAGCATACAAACGTATACCTGTCAAGAGGAACATGTGTTAATGGAATTTATTTAGCATTGGGAGTCTTTTGATCCCCGCAAAGCGGGAGAATGAGAAGAGATTTTACGAAAGCGGAAACGACAGACTTGTATCAGAGAATTCGTCAACCCACTGTCAGAGAGTTCTTTATTTTACCGGAGCCAGTTTGCGGACAACACCATTCTCGGAATCGGCGACATAAATATTCCCGGAAGGATCAACAGCTATACCGAGAGGAACATTTAACTGCGCGGAGATCGCTGGTCCGCCGTCTCCCGAAAAACCTTTAGTTCCGTTTCCTGCTATCGTTGTTATAATTCCGGATGGGTCCACTTTGCGTATACAGTTGTTTGCTGTATCGGATATATAGAGGTTCCCAGAGGAATCGAGAGCCAGCCCTGAGGGGCTATTCAGCTGGGCGTAGGGCGCTGGTCCGCCGTCACCCGAGTAGGCCGCATTGCCGTTGCCTGCCACAGTCGCCATCTGACCTGTGTCTATTTTCCGCACACAGTTTTTTGTCGGGTCGGCTAGATAAATACTTCCTGAAGGATCTATAACTATGGCGCCAGGGTTCGCAAATCCGCCAAGCGTAGTGATAGTGCCGAACGTGTCCAATTTCCGTAAGCGGTTGCTCCCAGTGTCAGATACATAAATGTTACCTGAAGAATCAACCGCCACCGCTTCCGGCATCCTGAGCAACGCGGAAGTGGCTGTCACATTGTCTCCCAGCATAGAGCCCCCGCCGGCTATCGTAGTTATCGTGCCGAACGAATCTATCTTGCGTATGCGGTTGTTCTCAGTGTCCGCGATATATATGTTACCAGAAGCGTCTATCGTCACACCCCTGGGATTGTTAAGCTGAGCAGCGTTCGCAAAAGACATATCCCCCGAGAACCCTCTTGTTCCAGCACCGGCAATGGTTGATAAAAAACCGGTTGTGTCAACTTTCCATATGCGATTGCTCCGCGCATCCGCGACGTAGATCGCTCCTGAAGGATCGAACGCTATCCCAACGGGCTTATCGATCTTCGCGCCGGTTGCATCTGTCTGCGCAAAATCTCCACCTGCGATCGTTGTGATGATATAACCGTCCGCGAACACCGGGACGGGCCTAAACAATACCGCGCAAACAACGAACAAAACGAGCAACATTCCAAAAATACCACTGAATTTTTTCATGGATTCTCCATTCCTGCAGGAACTATTTTACTGCAACCTGAATTGTATTTATTTCTACGTTTAAAGTCAAAATTTATGCTCATTGTGATGCCAAGTTATGCGATCGAGATTCCAATGATGATAAAACTACTAAAGTTTGAAAAGTTTTTTTGCATTCTGCGAAAGTATTTTGGATTTGCTTTCCTGAGGAAGATCGAGGGAGTTGAGGTATTCTATATCGTCTTTCTGGTCGACCAGCGGGAAGTCAGTCCCGAAAAGGACCCACTCTTCGCCCTGGATCTCTATAAAATCGGCCATGAGCTCTTTTTCTATGAACTTAAACGTGTACGCGGTGTCGAAATACATGTCCCTGCCGAGCAGGTGCCTCTCTACCTCGTCCCACATCTGGAATCCGCCGAAATGGGCGGCTATCACTTTCAGGCTGGGGAACATCCGGTTGACAGCAGCCATGCGCTCGGGCTCGGACCTCAGAAGCTTTGTGTTGGAGAGCTCCTTGCCGCAGTGAAAGAGCACGGGAACGCCGAGTTCGCTCAGTTTACTATAAACAGGTGCTAGCTTGTCGTCGTCTACGTAGAACTCCTGGAATTCAGGCTGGAGTTTTATGCCGGAAGCAAATTCTCTTATTTTATCGAGCTCTTCTTCCCACTCTTTGTAGAAAGGATGGAACGCGGCCAGCACCTTTATTCTGTCAGAAACGATGGTCCGTAACCACTTGTTTATCGCAGGCACCTGGTCGGGCCTCGTGGCGACGGAAGAAACGAAGGTCATGTCGATCGAGTTCTTGTCCATGAACCTCAACAGGTTGTCCACGGTCGGAACAACGGCGATCTTCGTGTCAAAAACATCTTCGAGATGCTGTCCCGCTTTCTCCGCTATTTTTTCCGGCCAGACATGCGCGTGTGTGTCAATTATCATACAAACATTATACTATTTTTATCCGCCAACACAAAGGGCGGCAAGGTTATTATATAAGGGGGCTCCACAAACCCGGGTAAAATTTGTATAATCATTCCTATGGAACACGAAAAACTGCTTCTTTCCGGGAACGAGGCCATCGCCCGCGGCGCGTACGAGGCGGGCGTCAGGCTCGGCACCGGATACCCAGGCACACCTTCTACGGAAATACTGGAATCCCTCATTTCTTTTAAAGAAGTCGCCGCCGAGTGGTCGGTGAACGAAAAAGTCGCTTACGAGGTGGCTCACGGCGCGGCTCTCTCCGGAGCGCGCAGCATCGTTACCATGAAACATGTGGGCCTGAACGTTGCAGCCGACCCGCTTTTTTCGTCCGTCTACACTGGCGTCAAGGCCGGGCTGGTCGTCGTTACAGCCGATGACCCCGGCATGCACTCCTCCCAGAACGAGCAGGACAACAG
>CAZSIW010000041.1:0-10638 GCA_964606755.1 uncultured Elusimicrobiales bacterium
CCCAAATGCGACCTCGACTACGTCCCCAATACCGCCAGGAACGGCCAGATAACCTGCGCGCTGTCAAACTCACTGGGCTTCGGCGGGCACAACGCCGTAATAATCATAAAAAAATATGTCAAATGATATAAAGAAATTAGAAAAAATACTGGATTATAAGTTCCATAATCTTGATCTTTTAAAAAAGGCGCTTACGCATAAGTCGTTCGCGGCCGAAGCTGGCATAAGCGAATTCAACGAGCGCATGGAGTTCCTGGGCGACGCGATACTGGCCGGTGTAGTGGCCGATTATCTCTACAACAAGTTCCCGGATCAGGACGAGGGAAGGCTCTCGCAGTTGAAATCGCAGATAATTACCGGCCAGAACCTTTGCCGCTGGGCAAAAGAGCTGAAGACCGGCGATTACATATACATCAGCAAGAGCGAGGAAATGAGCGGCGGAAGAAAGAGGGACAACCTTCTTTCCGACTCGCTTGAAGCCCTCATCGCCGCGATCTATCTGGACGGCGGGTTCGAGGCATCAAGGAAGTTCATACTCGGCTATCTGATGAAACAGAAACGCCTTGTCGTGACGGATTCAAAAAGCAAACTGCAGGAGATGATACAGTCGAAGTACAAGGTTTTGCCGGAATATAAGGTGATGGGTGAATCGGGCCCCGACCACGAAAAGATCTTCGAGGTTGCGGTGTTCCTTTCAAAAACCAAGCTGGGCGCAGGAGAGGGACGTTCGAAGAAGGAAGCCGAGCAGGCGGCGGCGAGAGCGGCTTTAAGGAAGATAAATAAAAAAAAGCGTTTAGCGGCGGAGAAAGAGTAACGCTCCAGCCCTGAACCGAAACCAGAGGGAACCAAATGGAATATTTCTTGAGTGATGAGCAGAAAATGATCGTAGACCTTGCCAGGAAGATCGCGCAGGAAAAAATAAAGCCAGTACGCGAACATTACGACGAAACGGAAGAGTTCCCATGGCCGCTGGTAAAAGAGGTCGCTCAGGCGGACCTTTGCGGCGTTTACATCCCGGTCGAGTACGGCGGGTTCGGCGGCGGCGTTTTCGAACAGGCGCTTGTAGTCGAAGAGCTCTGCAAAGTTGACGGCGGTATCGCCCTTGCCATAGCGGCTACGGGCCTCGGCACTTTCCCGATACTGCTTCACGGAAACGACGCTCAGAAAAAGAAATATCTCCCGGATCTTGCCGCCGGCAGAAGGCTTGCCGCGTTCGGCCTGACTGAGCCGGAAGCCGGTTCCGATGCCACGGCGATGACAACGACAGCGAAAAAGGAAGGCGATTTTTACGTAATAAACGGCACAAAATGCTTCATCACTAACGCCGGCGAGGCGGAAGTATATACGGTGTTCGCGAAGACCAACCCCGAAAGAGGCGCCCGCGGCATATCCTGTTTCATAATCGAAAAAGGCACGCCCGGGTTTGATTTCGGCAAAAAAGAAAGGAAGATGGGAATAAGAGCCTCTGTCACAAGAGAGCTGATATTCAACAACTGCATGGTGCCCAAAGAGAACCTTGTGGGAAGAGAAGGCGGCGGGCTCATCGTTGCTCAGGCTACGCTCGATGCTTCAAGGCCCGGTGTTGCGGCGCAGGCGCTCGGTATCGCGGCCGGCGCGCTTGAGGAAGCTGTCACTTACGCTAGACAGAGAGTGCAGTTCGGGCAGCCTATATCATCCTTCCAGGCCATACAACATATGATAGCGGACATGGCGACGGAGATAGAAGCGGCCAGAGCGCTTCTTTACGCATCCTGCCGCATGATGGACGCTAACCTCGGCAAAAGAACCTCGAAAGAATCGGCGATGTCCAAGCTTTATTGCTCGGAAGTAGCCATGAAGGTAACCACCAACGCCGTGCAGATCTTCGGCGGTTACGGATATATAAGAGAATACCCGGTAGAGAAAATGATGAGAGACGCCAAGATAACCCAGCTCTACGAGGGAACCAGCCAGATACAGAGAAACGAAATAGCGTTGCAGGTGCTCAAAGAGGCGGCAAGCAAGAAAAACTAATTTCAAATCTCAGATTTCAAATTTGAGATCCCGAACGAAGTGAGGGCAATATATGCATTTCATAGTTTGCATCAAGCAGGTGCCTAATACTACTAATGTACAGATCGACCCCAAAACCGGAACGCTCAAGAGGGAAGGGGTGGAAGCGATAATCAACCCGTTCGACGAGTACGCCATAGAAGAAGCCGTCAGGCTCAAGGAAAGGACCGGCGGCAAGTGCACGGTCATAACGATGGGCCCGCCGCAGGCTGAAACTGCGTTAAGAGAAGCCGTCAGCAGGGGCATCGACAACGCGGTACTGGTTTCAGACAGAGGTTTTGCTGGCTCGGACACATGGGCCACTGCGTATACGCTCAGCCAGGCGATACAAGCTTTAGGGGAATATGATCTAATACTGTGCGGCAAGCAGGCAACTGACGGCGACACCGCCCAGGTCGGGCCCGGAATAGCGGACATGCTGGATATCCCGCACGTTGCTTATGTTAAAAAGATAGAAGAGATAGACTCCAACCATATAAAAGTTGAAAGGATGATGGAGGACGGCTTCGACATAATAGAGATGCCCGTGCCTTCGCTCATAACGGTCGTAAAGGAAATAAACACCCCGCGCCTTCCGTCACTTAAGGGCATGATGATGTCTAAGAAGATACAAATAACAAAGATGGGCGCGGAACAGATAAAAGCCGACCCGAAGAACATAGGCCTTACCGGATCTCCCACGCAGGTGATGAAGATATTCACGCCGGCCGCGAGACAGGGCGGCATAAAGCTTGAAGGCTCCCAGCAGGAAATCGCGGAGACGCTTGTTGAGAAATTGAGAGAGACGAAAATTATCTAAGCTGTCAGCTATCAGCTTTCAGTCATCAGCCAAAATCATATATTGTGCTGTTGTGCTGTAGCTGAAGACTGAGGGCTGAAGACTGAAAGCTCAGGAGCATATAAATGGCAAATCAAATAATTGTTTCTTCCGAAAAATGTATCGGCTGCGGGTTGTGTTTTAAGGCCTGTCCCTTTGGCGCTATAACATTAATCGAACGCCCGGACCACCCTAAAAAATTAAAACTTGCTGTCATCGACATGCACAAGTGCACCTTCTGCGGCGCCTGCGTTGAGGCCTGCAAAAAGATCGGCGCTATCAGCATGGTAAAAGAAGAGCCCATAAAGCTCGATATAGACAAGTCCCATTACAAAGGCATCTGGGTCTATGCGGAGCAGAGGCACGGCGAGGTTTCGCCTGTTGTGTTCGAACTCCTGAACGAGGGAAGAACCATAGCCGATAAGCTTGGCGTCCCCTTAAGCGCCATTCTCATAGGCCACAAAATAGACGGGCAGGCCCCCACCCTCATTGAACATGGCGCGGACAAAGTTTATATATATGATGACCCAATACTCGCCGAGTTCCAGGACGACCCCTACAGCGACCTTCTGGCGCATCTCATCGAACAGGAAAAACCGGAGATAGTTCTCATGGGCGCCACAAACATCGGCCGCTCCTTCGCCTCAAGGGTAGCCGCCAGGATCCGCACCGGCCTCACAGCCGACTGCACAGCCCTAGATATCGATCCCCAGACAAAGAACCTGATGCAGACCAGGCCGGCGTTCGGCGGCAACATCATGGCCACGATCCTTTGCCCTAACTACAGGCCGCAGATGGCAACGGTAAGACATAAGGTGTTCAAGCCGGCTACCAGAAACCCCAACCGAAAGGGCGAGATAATCAAAAAGCAGATGGACTCCTCAAAAGTCGTCAACAGAACAAAATTTCTCCAGTTTATAAAAGACACCAGCGCGAAGGTCAACCTCGCGGACGCGGACATAATAGTATCCGGCGGCAGGGGCCTTGGCAATGCCGAAGGTTTTAAGCTGATAGAAGAGCTAGCCGAGTGCATCGGCGGCGCGGTAGGATCTTCAAGAGCCGCGGTAGACGCCCAGTGGATACCGTACTCGCACCAGGTAGGACAGACCGGAAGGACTGTCAGCCCGAAAATATATTTTGCCTGCGGCATTTCCGGCCAGATACAGCATCTTGTGGGGATGGGCTCTTCGGACATAATAGTTGCCATAAACAAAGACCCTCATGCTCCCATGATGAAGGTCGCTACTTATGCCATTGAAGGCGACCTCTACGAGATAATTCCATGGATCATTAAAGAAGTCAAGAAAGCCAGAGGCCAGGAATAGCAGATGATCTTTATAGTAAAAAGGGTCTGTTGAGATATCTCACGGACTCTTTTTTCATAGGTTTATAGTGAACACATTCACAATACTTGACATTTAACCACTATTTATGTACCATTAAGTAACGATATTGTGAAATGCGTAACAACAAGTCTAATATCAAACTTGTTGATTTCACAGATTTTTAAGAGATTACACCGATTACATAAGTGATTTTGCTTTAATCTGTGTAATCGTAGTTAGAGATCCGTGTAATCAAGTTAACTATGAACTATAACAAGAACTGCATCATCAGGCTTTCGCATTACAGGAACGCCATTAACCGGTTCAAACAGCTCGGGTTCTCGAAGGTTTTTTCCGACAACCTCGCCGACGCCATAGGCGTCACACCAGCCCAGGTAAGAAAAGATTTTTCGCTCTTTAAGCTGTCGGGGAACAAACGGGGCGGCTACGAACTGGATTCCCTCAAGGAAAACCTGAATATTATCCTAGGAAAAAACGACGTGCAGAGATGCGTTTTATGCGGGGCCGGGAAACTGGGGACCGCCCTGATGAAATACAAGGGTTTTGAGAAAGAGGGAATAAAAATAATCGCCGCTTTCGACACGGACACGGCTAAACTCGACAGCAAGTCAGAAATAAAAGTTCTGCCCATTGAAAATCTTAACGATTTCTTAACCAAAGAGAAAGTTAAAATAGGTATAATAGCCGTGCCGGAACACGAAGCGCAGCCGATAGCGGACAGGATGGTGAATTCCGGGATAAAAGGCATTTTGAATTTCGCGCCGATAAAACTCCGGTGCCCGAACGATGTGGTCATCAATAACGTCAACCTCGCGCTCGAGCTGGAGAACGTGATATATTTCGTGAATTTTAATGAAAAAGCCGTGCAGAACGGCGAAAAGGATGTAATATGAACACAACCCTGACACCCGACATCACAAACCTCGTGGACCGCTGGAAAGACAAGAAGGGAAACCTCATCATGATACTCCATGAGATCGAGGACAAGTACGGTTACGTTCCCAGGGACGTCTCCTTTCAGCTGGCCAAACTGCTCGACATTCCGCTGGCAAGAATATACGAGGTCATAACATTCTATAACTATTTCAAGCTCGAGGCCCCCGCGAAACACAGGATCTCCCTGTGCCTCGGTACCGCCTGCTACCTCAAGGGCGCGAAGATCATACTCGACGAGCTCAAACGCGTGCTCCACGTCGAGGAGGGCCAGATGACGAAGGACGGCATGTTTCAGATAGACGTCGTCAGGTGCCTTGGCTGCTGCGGGCTCTCGCCGGTGATAATGATAGACAACAAGATATACGGCAAGGTCAAGAAGGCCGATGTCGTCGACATTCTTTCAAAATATGTAAAAGGGGACAAATAACATGGAAAGGATCACTCTTTCTAACATCGACGAAATAAAGAAAAAAAACACTAAAGACAGGACGAACAATATAAAGGTCGGCATGAGCACCTGCGGCATAGCGGCCGGGGCGGACGAGATATACAACCTCCTGACAGACGAGATCAAGAAAAGGAACCTGAACGTCAGCATTTTGAAATGCGGGTGCTACGGCATGTGCTACGCCGAGCCTCTCGTCGAGGTGGACGTGCAGGGCCTCCCGAGGGTGATTTACGGCAACGTAGACAAAGAGACCGCGATAAAGATAGTCGACAAACACGCGACGGGCGAAAGGCTTATTAACGATCACATAATCAAAATTATAGAAAGGGACTAATAATATGGACAGAAAAACAATTTTTATCAAAGACACCAACAACACGAACACCCCCCAGACGCTGGCTATCTACAACTCCTTCATGAACTACATCAGGGAGCAAAACCTGTTGAACGATATACAGATAGTAAGGACCGAGGACGTGGGGGTCTACGCGAAAGGCGTGGTCGCAAAAACATACCCCGTAGTCAAGATATTCGAGAACGTCACCGAAAACGACGTCCCCGCGATCGTCGAGGCAGTAAAGAACGCGGCGGGCGGCGGCGTGCCTTCCAGGGACAAGCAGGTTAGAAGGGTCCTGAGGAACTGCGGCTACATCGACCCAGAATCAATAGAAGACTATATCGCCAACGACGGTTACCAGGGCCTTAAAAAGGCTTTATCTCTTGGCTCGCCGGACAAGGTTTTAGAAGAGCTCAAGGCCAGCGGTTTAAGAGGAAGAGGCGGAGCGGGATTTCCTACCTGGCTAAAATGGAAACTCACTAAAGATATCGTGGCTGACCAGAAATATGTGATCTGCAACGGAGACGAGGGCGACCCGGGCGCCTACATGAACCGTTCCGTGATGGAAGGCGACCCCCACGCGGTCATAGAAGGTATGATCATCGGCGGGTACACGATCGGTGCAACTAAAGGCTTCCTCTACATCAGGGCCGAATACCCGTTGGCCATTGAAAGGATCCAGAACGCCTTGAACCAGGCCTACGCGGCCGGGCTGCTCGGCGCGAACATCATGGGCGTCAATTTCACCTTTGACCTTGAGATAAGGCTCGGCGCCGGCGCTTTCGTCTGCGGCGAAGAGACCGCCCTCATAGCATCTATAGAGGGAAGAAGGGGAACGCCGTCTCCAAGGCCGCCGTACCCCTCCGTAAAAGGCCTGTGGGAAAAACCGACTTTTATCAACAATGTCGAGACGTTCGCCAACGTCTCTTATATATTCCAGAAAGGCGCGGCCGAGTTCGCCAAGATCGGCACCGAGAAATCGAAAGGAACGAAAGTCTTCGCCCTTACCGGAAAAATTAAAAATTCAGGGCTTATCGAAGTCCCCATGGGAACGACCCTGAGGGAAATAGTTTACGACATCGGCGGCGGAGTTATTGACGACCGCCCGATACGCGCGGTACAGACCGGCGGGCCGTCCGGCGGAGTCATTCCGGTCGAATACCTTGACACGCCCGTAGACTACGAGAACCTTACAAAGCTTGGGACCATCATGGGCTCCGGCGGTATGATAGTGATGGACACCTCGGACTGCATGGTTGACATAGCCCAGTTCTACCTCGGGTTCTGCGTGGACGAATCGTGCGGAAAATGCGCGCCGTGCAGGATAGGCGGGTTCCAGATGTTAAAACTCCTCGAGGGCATATCCAACGGCACCGCGGTCAAAGAGGACATAAACCGCTTAAGAGACATCTGCCACGCCACACAGAAGGCATCGCTTTGCGGCCTCGGGCAGACCGCGCCCAACCCCGTTATCACTACGATAAAATATTTTGAAGAGGAATACCTCGAGCATATCGAGAACCGCCGCTGCAGGGCCGGGAAATGTAAGAACCTCGTCATCTACAAGATAATGCCCGACCAGTGCAAGAAGTGCGGCATCTGCGTCAGGCAGTGCCCGGTGGACGCAATTTCCGGCACGAGGGAAACAGGCTACTCTATAAACACCTCAAAGTGCATAAAGTGCGGCCAGTGTATAGAGGCGTGCAAGTTCAAGGCGATAATTAAGGAATAAATAAAATATCAAATATTAAAAATCAAAATTGCGGTGTTCGCCTTCGGCGAACCTGTTAAAATAAGTTCCGCTTCGGAACACATTAGTTTTGAAATTTGATATTTGATTTTTGATATTTAGAAAGGAAAGGAGTCGCAAATGATAGTAAACATAAAAATAAACGATATGCCGGTAGAGGGAAGAAAGGGGACGACGATACTTGAGGCGGCGCAGAAGCTTAACATAAGCATACCGACCCTCTGCAAGCACCCCGACCTTCCGCCGACCGCCTCCTGCGGTTTGTGCATAGTCAAGATAAAGGGCTCCAACAAGATGCTCAGGGCCTGCTGCACGCCGATAGAAGAGGGGATGGACATCGTCACCCACGATTCCGAGCTTCAGGATATAAGAAGGAACGTGCTTGAGCTGATACTTTCAAATCACCCGAACGACTGCCTGAACTGCGGCAGGAACAACAACTGCGAATTGCAGAAACTGGCCGCTGATTTCGGCATAACCGAAGAAAAATTCAAACGCTTTTTAAGAGAACTTCCACAGGACAGTTCAACCAAGGCCATCACTCTTGTCCCACAGAAATGTATCCTGTGCGGCAGGTGCGTCAAGGTCTGCCAGGAAGTCCAGAACGTGTGGGCGCTGTCTTTCCTTGAGAGAGGCATAGACACCAGGATATCTCCCGCTGGAGACATAAATCTTTCAGAGAGCCCCTGCATACACTGCGGCCAGTGCTCGGCGCACTGCCCGACAGGCGCCATATTTGAGTTCGACGAGACACAGGACGTCTGGAAAAACCTTTACAATCCCGACAAGTATTGTGTGGTGCAGATAGCCCCGGCTGTCAGGGTCGCCATAGGCGAAGCGTTCGGTTTCCCGGACGGAACGAACCTCACCGGCAAACTCTACGCGGCGCTCAGAAAGCTCGGCTTCAAAGCCATATTCGACACGAACTTCGGCGCGGACCTCACCATAATGGAAGAGGCCTCGGAGTTCATAGAAAGGTTCGTCAACAAAAGAGGAAAGCTTCCTCTCATAACGACCTGCTGCCCGTCGTGGGTGGACTTCATGGAAAAATTCCACTCCGACATGATACCGAACTTTTCATCGGCCAAATCGCCGCACGAGATGGTGGGAGCGCTGTCGAAGACCTACTACGCCCAGAAAAACAACATAGACCCGTCCAAGATATACATGGTCTCCATAATGCCCTGCACGTCGAAGAAATACGAGATCACCAGGACCAACGAGATGTTCGCCTCCGGCTACCAGGACATAGACGTTTCTCTTACCACGAGGGAGCTCGCGCGCATGCTCAAGCAGGCGGGCATAGATTTCCCTAACCTGAAAGATGAGAAGGCCGACAACATTCTCGGAGAATACACCGGAGCGGGAGTCATTTTCGGAGCTACCGGCGGGGTCATGGAAGCGGCTTTACGCACGGCTTATTATTTTGCTACAAAGAAAGAGCTTGGGAAGATAAACATCACAGAGATACGAGGCCTTGACGGCGTCAAGGAAGCGGAGATAGACATAGAAGGGACCAAGGTAAAGATCGCGGTAGCCCACGGCCTCGGCAACGTCGAGTTCGTGGTAAACAAGATCAGGGATGCGATGAAGAAGGGCGAAGAGCTCCCGTACCACTTTGTTGAGGTCATGGCGTGCCCCGGCGGCTGCGTCGGCGGCGGCGGCCAGCCCTACGGAGTTACCGACAAACTGAGGATCGCCCGCGCGAAAGGGCTTTACAGCGATGACGAGGGAAAGGTGTTGAGGTGTTCCCACGAGAACCCCTTCATTAAAAAGCTTTACGAAGAATTCCTCGAAAAACCGTTGAGCGAAAAAAGCCACAAGTACCTGCACACAAAGTACCAGGCAAGACCGACGTACAAAAGATAAAAAGGGCAGTAGCCAGTAGCAAGGGGCAAGGATTTATATACATCATTGTAGTTATAAAGTCCTTGCTACTTGACCCTTGTCCCTGTTTTCTGGAGGCAGTCATGATACCAAAATACATTTTGGCTTTACTGCTTGCGAAAAGGCGCGAAACGGCCGTAGACGTCCAGAAGGTGCTAACGGAATACGGCTGTATGATAAAGACGAGGCTCGGCATACACGACGGCGTGCTGGACAAATGCTCTGACACAGGCCTTATAATGCTTGAGCTGGTCGGCGAGAAGAAAGAAATGCTCGAGTTCCAGAAAAAGCTTGAACAGATAGAAGACGTCTCGACCCAGCTCATCGAGCTGGCGCTTAAGAAAAAGAAATAGTTAGTATCATATAACACCTGAGGCAAGTCCGCCTGTTAGTCCGGCGGATGAACACAAGGGTAATAAAGTTTGAGCCTGCCAAAAGCGGGATTGAAACCTAACCTTGTTCTCAGATAAGGTTAGGTTTTTTTATTTGGTTGTCATTCTCGCGAAAGCGGGAATCCAGGAAGTTGTTGTGCGCAATAAAACATTTTGAATAAACATCAACGCCACTGGATCCCCGATTACTTCCTCGGGGATGACAGACAAAAAACTATACAGGGGATATCATGAACAAACGTCTTGGATTTATCGGCATCATAATCCACAACAGGAAGGTGAACGCGCCGAAGGTTAACCAGCTTCTTACCGAGTACGGCAACTTGATAGTGGGCCGCATGGGTATGCCTTACGACAAGAAAGACTGCAGTGTAATAAGCCTCATAGTGGACTCAGACACCGACAGCCTCGGTATGCTGACGGGCAAGTTGGGGCAGATAGAAGGAATTTCGGTGAAGTCAGCGTTGTCAAAGGAACAATAAAAAGCGTGCCGGAGTACGGAGTATCGAGTACGGAGAGGACCTTTCAACCCCGTACCCAGCACTCCGTACCCCGTACTTTATGGAGTTAATATGGCTATTTTAGTAGAAAGAGACAACATCGGCATCTTCGGCAGGATGAACGCCGGGAAAAGCACGATAATGAACCTTATAACACAGCAGGAGACTTCTAT
>CAZSIW010000042.1:0-10541 GCA_964606755.1 uncultured Elusimicrobiales bacterium
AATTTGAGATCTCAAATCTCAAATTTGAAATAATTATATGTCTGGTGCTTTTTCCGGTGGGGTCACACCCGTTCCCATTCCGAACACGGAAGTTAAGCCCATCAGGGCCGATGGTAGTGAGACCGCAGGGTCCTGCGAGAGTAGGTCAGTGCCAGGCTTTTTCTTTACGATACAAATGGAGCACACGTCAGAATTAACTGGGTAGAGACATGAAGATCTCGATTCTTCCGGTTGTTTTGTTGCTCACATGTTCTTTGAGTTTTGCATCGGAAATAATGATTCCCGCTTCTCAAATCGAGAATGGCAAGAGCTGCCTTTTGCTCGATTATACCGGTATGACTAATACGCTGAGTTTTTCTCAGACCGGGTCGCAGAGGATAAGCGCGGGCGGTATCAATTATTACAGTGACGTCTCTGCGAAGTTTGATGTCGATGCTAAGAGCAGTGCAATGTCGGTAAAGTACATGTTTAACCCTCACAGCGATCTTTATTATTGGGTCAAGCTGGGGCAGGGTAACTATGAGCTTGAGATACCGTCAGACACTGTAAAAAACAGGCTTAGTTCGAGAGAAAACGGCTTGATCGTCGGGGCTGGGGTAAGAAAGATGTTGTTCCCGGACACGATAGTGACACCAGCGATAGCCGTCGAGCTTAACGCTACTGTTTCAGATTATAAGCTGGACGGGTTTAAGCCCGGAAATGGTGCGGACACGGTGGTGTCAGATGAGTTGTCTCTGGCTCAACTTGAGGCCGCGCTGATAATTAGTAAAAAATATCGTATGCTCGAGCCATACGGGGCATTGAAGATATCGCACAATCAGTCCAGCCTGTGGGACAACGAGTCTACTGCAAAAATTGACGGGAGCACGGACACGGTGGGCCTTGTTGCCGGTGTAAAAATAAGAGTTTTTCAAAAAGAAAGTCTGGTCTTTGAGGGCGGCTTTATAGACGAAAATTATGTGTCGGCCGCCTGGAACATTGAATTTTAATATTGACTGTCAGAGACAGTAAGATCCCGCCAGGGCGGGATTAAATAGCCGCTTGTACGGCTGTCTTGCCGAGACAGAGAAGAAAAATAATTTATTATTTGCTTCTCCTATCGGAGAAGCTTTTTTTGTCTCTAATGGTGCAGGAGCGTGACTTAAAATGGCTAAAAAAGAAAAAGAACTCTTGGTTGAGCAGCTGAGTGAAAAGTTGAAGAATAATAACGGTGTTGTTGTGACCGAGTATCAGGGGCTCACGGTTGCCGAGATCACTGAGCTGAGGAACAAGCTGCGCGTACAGAAATGTGAGTACAAGGTAGTAAAAAATACATTCTCGCGAAAGGCGCTTGAAAAAATCGGGCTTAATGAGTTCGCGAAATATTTTGAGGGTCCCATTGCGATAGCGATAGAGAACGGCGATCCGGTAGAGGCTTCGAAGATCCTTGTGGATTTTGCAAAGGAACATGAGAAGCTGAAATTGAAAGCCGGTGTAATGGGAGCGAAGACGTTGACCGTAGCGGATATCAAAGCGATAGCGACGCTTCCGCCCAGAGAGGTTTTGCTGGCGCAGGTCCTGGGCACGCTGCAGTCGCCCATAACCGGGTTTGTAAATGTGCTTAACGCGGTGCTGGTGAATTTTGTCAGCACGCTCGACCAGATAAGGAAACAAAAAGAAGAAAATAAATAAGATAGCGTCAGATTCCGCCTGAGCGGAACCATGCGCTAAATGCTAGAAAGTGGAGGATAGTATCATGTCAGAGAATTTGAGCAGCAAAGATGCGTTGATCAACACAATTTCTTCAATGTCGGTGCTCGAGCTCGCAGAGCTTGTGAAGGCGTTAGAAGAAAAGTTCGGTGTAAAGGCCTCAGCTCCTATGGCGGCGGTGGCAATGCCGGCGGCGGGTGCAGCGGCTGGAGCGGCAGCGGCAGAAGAAAAGACTGACTTTACAGTACTTCTCGCCAGTTCCGGCGCGAATAAGATCTCCGTCATTAAAGTCGTCCGTGAAATCACCGGTCTCGGCTTGAAAGAAGCGAAAGATCTTGTTGACGGCGCTCCGAAAGCGGTAAAAGAGAATGTACCGAAAGATCAGGCAGAAGAGATGAAAAAGAAGCTCACCGATGCAGGCGCAACGGTTGAACTTAAGTAATTTCTTAGTATGATTGCAAGCTTGACAATCAGGGCAAAAATCATTATAATAAGGATTCAATTTTCATAGTAAATTGAAAAATTTGCTATGAAGATTTTCTTTTGTTTATAGTGCCTAATCAAGAAACGAGTACAGGAAGCATAAATATGAAAAAAATAAGTTTTGGCAGGATTATCTCTCCCATAGAACCGCCTGAGTTGTTAGAGATGCAGAAGGAGTCTTATGCAGAGTTTCTGCAGCAAGACGTTCCGCCTGAGAAGCGTAAGCCTCACGGGTTCCAGGGCGCGTTCAGAGATGTATTCCCGATTCAGAATTCCGACGGCAGTCTTCACATGGAGTTCGTCGCCTACACGTTGGGCGAGCCGAAATATTCGGCTGAAGAATCCATAGCGAGAGACACGACGTACGCGGCCCCGCTGAAGATCCTGCTCAGACTCATACAGCGCAAAGAGGATGGAAAAGAGAAGGAGCTTGCCGAGCAGGAAGTTTATTTCGGCGATATTCCGCTTATGACCGATACGGCGAGCTTTATTATAAACGGCGCCGAAAGGGTCGTCGTCAGCCAGATCCACCGTTCGCCTGGAGTCATTTTTGAAGAAGACGAAGAGAAAAGGGTGTCGTCTTACGGCAAACCTCTCTACTTCGGAAGAATGATACCGTACCGCGGCGCTTGGGTTGAGTTCGAGTTTGACCAGAACAGTATTCTTTACGTCAGGATAGACAGAAAAAGAAAAGTGCTCGTGACTACTTTTTTGAGAGCTTTGGGTTTTGAATCCGACAGCGATATCGCCGAGCTTTTCTATGACCCAGAAGAGATAACCATAAATGACGTCGAGCCTCAGACGCTTGCGAACCGTTTCGTCTGCAAAGACATAGTTGACGAATCCACCGGCGAGGTCATCCTTGAAGCCGGAAAAGACCTCAAAGAAGAAGTTGTCGCGAAGCTCAAGAGCAAAAAAATAAACACGGTCCTAGTGCACCGCGATCCTACCATTCTCCTTACGTTAAAAAAAGACACCGTAAAGACGAAAAAAGAAGCCATCAGTTATATTTATAAGATCCTCAAGACACAGGAATTCATCGTCCAGGAAAGAGCCGAAGGTTTCCTCGACGAACTTCTTTTCAAGAGCACCAGAAGGTACGACCTTACGAAAGTCGGCAGATATAAGATGTTCAAAAAGCTCGGCTGCCTTTATGAAAGTCTTGAAAAAATGAAGAAGTTCGATTTCGCTACTCCCGCCGACAACAAGCGTACTCTTACACGTGAAGACATAGTCTGCACGATAAAGTACCTGCTGATGGTTTACAACGGAACTGCGGAGTATAAAGAAGGCAATAAGACCATTAAGATCCAACTCGACGACATAGACCATCTGGGCAACAGGCGCGTGCGCTCTGTAGGCGAACTGCTTGAGAACCAGATAAGGATAGGACTCATCCAGATGACGCGCCTTGTCAGAGAGCACATGAACATGCAGGACAAATCGACCGTTACGCCGAGAGGTTTGATAAACATAACTCCTTTCGTTGCCCAGATAAGAAAATTCTTCGGCACCTCGCAGCTATCGCAGTTCATGGACCAGACGAACGCGTTGGCCGAGCTCACGCACAAAAGGCGCCTTTCGGCTCTAGGACCCGGAGGTCTGCACAGAAAACGCGCCGGTTTCGAGGTCAGAGACGTCCATCACACGCATTATGGCCGTATATGCCCGATCGAGACCCCCGAGGGTCCGAACATCGGTCTTATAACGTCGCTTGCGACCTATGCCCGCGTCAATGAATACGGTTTGATAGAAGCGCCTTATAGAAAAGTTGAGAACAACCACGCCACCGACAAAGTTGATTATTTGACGGCTGACAGGGAAGACGAGTATTTCGTTGCCCAGGCAAACTCGCCTCTGGACGAAAAGGGAAAGTTCACACAGGACATGGCGGCCTGCAGGTACTGGGACGATTTCCCGATGGTCCCGATCAATAAAGTCAATTACATGGATATATCGCCCATGCAGGTCATTTCGATATCAGCCGCGTTGGTGCCTTTCCTTGAGCATGACGATGCTAACAGAGCCCTAATGGGTTCCAACATGCAGCGCCAGGCGGTCCCTCTGCTTTTGGCGGAAGCGCCGCTCGTTGGTACAGGTATCGAAGACAAAGTCGCAAGAGATTCCGGAGTTGTGGTGCTCGCGAAAAGAGGCGGCGAGGTCATCAGCGTTTCAGCGGATGAGATCTGCGTATGGAGCGATGAGGGTACACCCGGCACTGACGTTTATAAACTGCGCAAGTATGCCAGGTCAAACCAGGACACTTGCATCAATCAGACACCCATCGTGGTAAGCGGCCAGAAAATAAAAAAGAGAGAAACGATAGCGGACGGTCCCTGCACCGCCAACGGACAGCTCGCGTTGGGCAGGAACATCATGCTGGCGTTCATGCCATGGGACGGATATAATTTCGAAGACGCTATTCTGCTCTCCGAAAGGCTCCTCAAAGAAGACGTTTTCACTTCCATTCATATAAAAGAATTTCAGACAGAATCGAGAGAATCTAAAGGCCGGCCCGAGGAGATCACAAGAGATATCCCCAATGTCGGCGCTGACGATCTTTTGAACCTTGACGAAGAGGGAATAATCAGGATAGGCGCTACGGTAAACAGGGGCGACATTCTGGTCGGCAAGACAGCCCCGAAAGGCGAACAGCAATCGACCCCTGAAGAAAGGCTCTTAAGAGTTCTTTTCGGCAAGAAGGCTGAAGACGTGCAGGACGCGTCTCTGAGGGTTCCGCCGGGATGCACCGGCAAGGTCATCGGCGTGCGCACTTTTGTAAGGCGTGAAAAGCTTACGGAAAAGGAACTCAAGAAAAAACAGGAAGACCTCGATGCGGCTTACAAGTCCGCGATAGACAAACTTAAGAAAGAAAGAAAAGAGCGTCTCGATGGCGCCAAGGGCGAAGAAAAGAAAAAGATAGAGTCTTTCTACTTGTTTAAAGAAGAAGAGCTCAAGCAGATCAGGGCGACCGAGAAAGACAGGGCAAAAAAAGGCGACGAACTGGCCGTTACGGTCAACAAAGTCGTGAAAGTATATATAGCCACAAAAAATAAAGTGCAGGTCGGTGACAAACTCGCGGGACGCCACGGCAACAAGGGTGTGGTCGCGAGGATCCTTCCGATAGAGGATATGCCTCGCTTGCCCGACGGGACTCCCGTTGACGCGGTTCTCTCGCCTCTGGGCATTCCCTCACGTATGAACGTCGGACAGCTGCTTGAATCGATGCTCGGCTGGGCGGGAAGCGTGCTCAACATGCAGATGGTGACACCCGTCTTTGACGGCGCAAAAGAATCTCAGATCAAAGAGATGGTGCGCAAGGCAAAAGATAAACTTACCGAAGACAGAAGAAAAGAACTTATCTCCCGCGGCATGAAAGGCGCGGAGCTGGAGAAGTCGCTGAAAGAATATTATGAAAAGTATCTTCCCAGCGATGACTGCCGCATAACTCTTTATGACGGGCGCACGGGCGAACCGTTCATGGAGAAAGTGACGATAGGTGTGATGTATATATTGAAGCTTGTGCATCTTGTTGAAGAGAAGATACACGCCCGTTCCACAGGGCCCTACTCGCTTATCACGCGTCAGCCCCTGGGCGGAAAAGCCCAGTTCGGCGGACAGCGTTTCGGCGAAATGGAAGTGTGGGCCATAGAAGGGTATGGTGCGGCGCACACGCTCCAGGAGTTCTTAACGGTTAAGTCGGACGATGTCAACGGCAGGATCAGGATGTACGACGCTATAGTAAAGGGCGAGACGATCTCCGAACCCGGCGTGCCGGAATCTTTCAAGGTTCTTGTGCATGAACTCAGGGGCCTCGGTCTCAATGTTGAGCTTTTGAAGGGCAAAGAAGACGAAAAAGATAAAAAACAGAAAGACAAGAAAGTAGCGGCAGGTAAGAAATAGCATTTTGGCCCGTAACATAAATCAATGAGCCTATGAGCTCAGGAGTAAATAGAATGGCAAAATTAGATTTTAATATTCCCGGGAAAAAGAAAGAAGTGCCTGTGCTGAATTTTTCAGATTTTGATGCAATGAGGCTTACTATTGCAAGCCCTCAGCAGATCAAAGCCTGGTCTCACGGAGAAGTAAAGAAACCTGAGACAATAAATTACCGCACTTTTAAGCCTGAGCGGGACGGGCTTTTCTGCGACAGGATATTCGGGCCGACGAAAGACTGGGAATGTCATTGCGGAAAATACAAATATATAAAGCACAAAGGACAGGTCTGCGACCGTTGCGGAGTAGAGGTTACCGAGTCAAAGGTAAGGCGCGAAAGGTTCGGCCACATAGATCTTGCTGTGCCGGTAGCGCACCTCTGGTTTTTGAGAAAACCGCCTTCACGTATCGGCATAATGCTTAACATGAAGCTGTCGGAACTCGAGAGGGTTGTTTACTACACGCGCTATCTCGTGCTTGAGGATCTTAAGGATTCGCAGGGCAAGCTCATTCTCAAGGCATCGCAGTTGTTGAGCGAAGAGGAATATCAGAAATACCGCAAAGAGCACAGGGACAAGCTGAAGGTTGATATAGGCGCCGGCGCGATAAGAAAACTGCTTGAGAAAGTTGACCTTGAAGCCGAAATAAAAAAACTGCATGAAGAAATAAAGAAAACGAAGTCTGATGCCGAGAGAGCGAGGTTGATAAGAAAACTTAGGCTCGTGGAGGGATTCAACTCCTCGAACACAAGGCCGGAAACGATGATACTCACGGTTCTTCCAGTGATACCGCCTGACTTAAGGCCTTTGGTGGCTCTTGAAGGCGGCCGCTTCGCGACGTCCGATCTTAACGACCTTTACAGAAGAATAATAAACAGAAATAACCGTCTGCGCCATATCGAGCAGCTGAAAGCTCCTGCAGTAATGATAAATAACGAAAAGAGGCTTTTGCAGGAAGCGGTTGACGCTCTCATAGACAATGAATCGAGGACTCGTCCGGTAACCGGCGCTGGCAACAGACCGCTTAAGTCGCTGTCCGATACGCTCAAAGGAAAACAGGGGCGTTTCCGCCAGAACCTGCTCGGAAAACGAGTGGATTATTCCGGCAGAAGCGTTATCGTGGTCGGCCCTACCCTTAAACTTCACCAGTGCGGTCTTCCGAAAGAAATGGCGCTTGAGCTTTTCAAGCCGTTCATTATTCGTGAAATTATAAAAGAAAAGAAGGTCACGCTAAAGACAGCGAGAAGAATGCTTGAACGCGGTTCCGGCGGCGTGTGGAACATCCTAGAAAGAGTTACAAAGAACCATCCCATAATGCTTAACCGCGCTCCAACGCTCCACAGGCTCGGCATACAGGCCTTTGAGCCGGTCCTTATCGAAGGCAAATCGATACAGCTTCACCCTCTTACTTGTGCGGCGTTTAACGCAGACTTCGATGGTGACCAGATGGCTGTCCATATTCCTATATCGATGGAAGCCCAGCTTGAGGCAAGAGTTCTCATGATGGCTTCCAACAACATACTCTCTCCCGCTTCGGGAAAACCCATAGCGACGCCTTCTCAGGACATGGTCCTTGGAAGTTGCTATATGACTAAAGAAAAGATGGGTGTTCCGGGCGAAGGTAAATTGTTCTCCTCCGTCAATGAAGTCATAACCGCTTATCAGAACAAAAAGGTAGACCTCCACGCACGTATAAAGGTTTCCGGAATAAACAAGATCATCGAACAGGGCCTCAAAGCTGAAGAGATTGGCGATGCGACCAAGTGGAAAGATTTTACTACGGTGGGCAGGATACTTTTTAACGAACATATCCCTGTAGAATTAAGATACGTGAACAAGGTCGTAGGCAAAAAAGAGCTTGCGGCATTAGTCGAACGCTGTTACAAGGAGCTAGGACACTACAGAACGGTCGTGATGCTGGATGAAATAAAGCAGGTGGGTTTTCATTACGCCATGCTTGCCGGCGTGTCGATATCGATAGATGAGATGAAGATACCGCCGCTCAAGGAAAAGATGGTCAAAGAGGCGCACGGCCAGATAAAAGAGATCCAGAGACAGGCAAGGCAGGGTCTAATTACCGAGAGCGAACGTTACAACAAAACCATAGATATCTGGACGCACGTGACTGACAGGGTTGCGGACATAATGTTCGACGAAATGAAGAAAGATGAGAGCTATATATATAAAGAGGGCACTCCGCGCTTCAATTCAATATTTATGATGGCGGACTCCGGAGCCCGCGGTTCGCGTCAGCAGGTCAGGCAACTGGCCGGCATGCGCGGACTTATGGCGAAACCACAGAAGAAGCTTACGGGTGGAGTCGGCGAGATCATCGAATCGCCCGTCATATCGAATTTCCGCGAGGGCCTGACCGTCCTCGAATACTTCATATCAACTCACGGTGGAAGAAAGGGTCTGGCAGATACAGCTCTTAAAACAGCCGACGCCGGATACCTCACACGCCGTCTCATCGACGTTGCTCACGACGTTGTTGTTACCATAGACGATTGTAAGACCATAAACGGAGTAAGGGTTGGAACTCTGCAGAGCGGCGACGAAGTCATAGAAAAAATGGAAGAAAGGATAGTCGGACGCGTGGCCCTCGATAACGTTGTGGGTCTCGTGCAGACGAAGGACGAGGAAATAAAGGAAGAGACCATAGTGAAGCGCGGGGAAGTGATAAGCGCCGAGATGGCAAAAAATATAGCCCAGGCAGGTATCGAGAGAATAGGTATCAGAAGCGTGCTCACCTGTGAATCAGAAGTCGGCGTCTGCGCGAAGTGCTACGGCATGAACCCTGCGACTGGTAAGCTCGTTGAAGTCGGCGAAGCGGTCGGAATTATTGCCGCGCAGTCGATCGGCGAACCAGGCACACAGCTGACACTGCGTACGTTCCACATCGGTGGTACGGCAAGCCGCGTCGTGAAACGTTCCGAGATACACGCGGATTTTGACGGGGCGGTCACTTATCACAACCTGAGGACCCTCAAAGACAAAACCAACCAGATAGTAATAGTTTCAAGAAACGCGGAACTGATACTCACCGAATCGAACACCAACAAAAGAGAAATGTTCCAGCTGCCGTACGGTTCAAGAGTAAGGTTCATCGAAGACACGGTGGTCAAGAAGGGCGACCTGCTTGCGGCGTGGGACCCTCATTCGAAACCGATCATATCGGAAACGGACGGTATCGCCGAACTCAAAGACGTCAAGGAAGGCGTTACGCTGCATAAGGAAAAATCAAAGATCACAGGCCAGATAGAAAGAGTTATCATAGAGCATTCCTCCGACAAACTGCGCCCGAGAATAGTTATAAAAAAAGACGGCAAACAGATAGCCGCCTACCCGCTGCCTCTGGATACCAACCTGGTAGTGGAAGACGGAGACAAGATCCTTGCCGGAGACATTGTCGCCAAGATACCGCAGGAAGTCACAAAGACAAAAGACATAACCGGCGGTTTACCCAGAGTTGCGGAGCTTTTCGAGGGCCGTAAACCCAAGAACGCGGCCGTTATCTCTGAGATAGACGGAAGCATCAAGTTCGGAGAGCCGACAGCGAAGGGCAGCTTCAAAGTCATCGTGACGAATGAAGAAACAAAACTTGCCAAAGATTACATAATCCCTTCCGGCAGACATCTCGTGGTGTATGAAGGCGACAGGGTCGGTGTGGGTGAAACTCTCTCCGACGGCGCTGTCAATCCTCACGACATACTCAGGGTAAAAGGCCCCAAAGAAGTGCAGGAACATCTCGTCAACGAGATCCAGCAGGTCTATCGCCTGCAGGGTGTTACCATAAACGATAAACACATAGAGATAATTGTTCGCCAGATGTTGTCGAATGTCCGCATCATTAACTCGGGCGACAGCTCTTTCCTCAACGGCGAAATAGTTTCCAAATACAAATACGAGATGGAAAGAAAACGCGTGAAGGGCGAAGCCGGACAGTCGCCTGTCGCGCAGCCGATACTACTGGGTATCACAAAGGCGTCTCTTTCAAGCGACTCCTTTATCTCGGCCGCATCGTTCCAGGAAACGACAAGAATCCTTACGGAGGCGGCGGTTACCGGGCAGATAGACAATTTAAGAGGCTTGAAAGAGAATGTTTCGATAGGCCATCTTATACCCGCTGGTACGGGATTGAAAGCTGGGATTTCGAAGTTAACCATATAACAAAATAGTATCTTGGAGAGGTTTTAAAAAATGCCGACAATTAATCAGCTGGTAGCAAGCGGACGTGTTAAATCAAACTGGAAAACAAAATCACCGGCTCTGAAGTTTTGTCCTCAGAGGCGCGGAGTGTGCACGAGAGTTTATACTACGACGCCTAAAAAGCCTAACTCTGCGCTTCGAAAAGTGGCCAGGGTAAAGCTTACGTCCGGTTATGAAGTGACTGCGTATATACCGGGAGTGAGGCATAACCTTCAGGAACACTCG
>CAZSIW010000043.1:0-10532 GCA_964606755.1 uncultured Elusimicrobiales bacterium
ACAGAAAGGGTATTGAGGCTATATTTAAGAAAGAGAAACCTGAATTAGTGAGCCATCACGCCGCTCAAATGGATGTAAGAAAATCAGTAAGCGACCCGATATTCGATGCGGATGTTAACGTGCTTGGCGCCCTTAACATAATTGAGAATTCTGTCAAAAATGGAGTCAGGAAGATTGTTTACGCGGCATCCGGTGGAACCGCATACGGGGAATGCGGAAAGAAAGCGCCGGATGAAAGTTCTCCTTGCCTTCCCGATTCTCCATATGGCGTGACTAAGAGAATAGCGGATTATTATTTGAGGTATTATAATAAGATTTATGGGATCGATTATACAGTTTTGCGCTACGGCAATGTCTATGGCCCCAGACAGGACCCTCACGGCGAGGCGGGTGTTGTAGCCATATTTTCAGAAAAACTATTAAAAAATGAAAATGTTGTAATATATGGGGATGGCAAGCAGATGCGAGATTACGTGTACGTAAAAGACGTTGTCAGAGCAAACGTTCTGGCCTTAAAAAAAGGTAATAATGAAATCATTAATATTGGCACCGGTGTCACTACAAGCGTGAACCAGCTATTCAGTTTCACAGCAGCTATATGCGGTTATAATAAGAAACCCTCGCATAAACCTAAACGCCCAGGAGAACTCTTTAAGAGTGTGCTCTGTATTGATAAGGCCGAGAGAATGCTAGGGTGGAAACCTGAAGTTGCTATAAGAACAGGCCTGAGAGAAACAATCCAATATTTTAGAACCAAGGGAAAATAATGAAAGCGTTGATACTGATAGGCGGGGTAGGAACAAGGTTAAGGCCGCTCACTTGTGACACACCAAAACCGTTACTGCCGATAGTTAATGTTCCATTCCTTGAGTACCAATTGAAACTTCTTAGAGATGACAACGTCAAAGAAGTTGCTCTTTGCGTGGGTTATATGTCCCACGAATTCGAAAGATATTTCGGCAACGGCAGCAAGTGGGGCATGAAAATAAGATATTTTCATGAAAAAGAACCGCTTGGGACAGGTGGAGCGATCAGGAATGCCATAAATTTTATTGATGAAAGAGTAATAATACTTAACGGCGACATATTCACGGATATCAGTCTCAAACAGATGCAAAGTTATCATAGTACAAAAAAAGCAGACGTAACAATAGCTTTGACTCGCGTGAAAGACCCAACGCTTTACGGTCTTGTAGAAACTGATAGAAACGGCAAGATCGAACGGTTCCTTGAGAAACCGTCGTGGGATGAAATAACATGCAACACGATAAACGCCGGGATATACATATTTGAACCTGAAGTGGTAAAAAAGATCCCTGCAGGTTTGAATTATTCAGTCGAAAGAGGGTTGTTCCCTTCGATGTTGAATGAGAATAAACCCTTGTTCGGCTACGTTTTCAACGGTTATTTTCTTGATATCGGCACCATAGACAAATATCTTACGGCACATTTTGATTTGATTTCCGGAAAGATGAAACATTCCATTAGCGTAAAGAATATTTCAAAAAATATATGGTCCGGAAAAGGACTGAAAGTCGGGAAGCACCTGGGGATAAACGGAAGGCTTGTTTGCGGAAAAAATGTCAAAATAGGTGATTTCGTGCAGATCAACGGAAATGTTTGTCTTGGGGATGGAATAACTATCGAAAAGGGATGCAATATCACAAATTCTGTTATACATAATGGCACAAAAATATTTGAGGGGGTAAAGATAGACAATTCCCTGATAGGGAGAAACTGCGTAATAGAGGCTAATTCTGTATTAAACCCGATGACGGTTCTCGGCAGCGGAACTAAAATAACGAAGTTTTCAAGAATATAATAAAACCTGATAGATCAGGTTAGAATGAGGGAGGAGTATAACATGGGTTCGTTGATGAAGGGTAGGAATTTTGTTTTCACTTCGGAGTCAGTAACAGAAGGGCATCCAGACAAGGTATGCGATCAGATATCGGATGGTGTTATGGATGCGGTAATGGAACAGGATCCTAAGGGGCGTGTGGCCTGCGAAACGTATGTAACTATGGGACTGGTAGTCGTCGGCGGTGAAATTACTACTAAAGCTGTCCTGAACATACACGAGATAGTAAGAAACATAGTAAAAGAAATAGGTTACACCGATCCAAAGTATGGTTTTGATTATAAGACATGCGCAATTTTAAACGCGATCAATTCCCAGTCACCGGACATCGCTCAGGGTGTAAACACCGGCGGCGCTGGAGACCAGGGATTGATGATAGGTTACGCCTGCAACGAAACACCTGAACTTATGCCGTTGCCGATAATGCTTGCGCACAAACTGGCGTTACGCCTGGCAAAGGTTAGGAAGGAAAACATATTAAAATATCTTGGACCCGACGGAAAATCGCAGGTGACCGTTGAATACAGGGACGGAAAACCTTTCAGGGTTGATACCGTAGTGCTTTCATCACAGCACACACCGGATATTCTGGACAGGACGGGAAAGAAGATAACCGATAAAGCAAGGAACGAGATAATCCAGAAAGTCGCCATACCTGTATTGGGCAAGTGGATAGATAATAAAACGAAATTCTTCGTTAATCCTACGGGGAAATTTGTAGTAGGCGGACCGCAGTCTGACACCGGGATGACCGGCAGAAAGATCATCGTAGACACATACGGTGGTATGGCCGCGCACGGCGGTGGAGCGTTCTCTGGAAAAGATGCCACAAAGGTAGACAGGTCGGCATGCTACATGGCAAGGCACATAGCAAAGAATATTGTGGCGGCGGGGCTTGCTGATAAATGCACAACACAGCTCGCTTATGCAATCGGTGTAGCGGAACCTGTATCTGTAATGGTTGATACTCAGGGAACCGGGGTTATATCGGAAGAGGCTCTTAGCAAAATAGTTTATGATACCTTCCCGATGACACCGCGCGGCATAATAGATTACCTGAAGCTCTTAAGGCCGTTCTATCGGAAAACCGCTTCTTACGGACATTTCGGCAGAAAGGACCCCGATTTCTACTGGGAGAAGACAAACAAGGTCGAAGAGCTGAAAAGAAAAGCAAAGAAATATATGTAAATTTAGTTACAATTAAACGAAGCCCCTAACAAAGGGCCATTCCTGCTGGAGGAATAATGAAATACCACGTAAAAGATATTAAGCTTGCCGACAAAGGCAAAAAAAGGATCGAATGGGCAGAAAGAGAAATGCCTGTTTTAAGGCTGATAAAAGAAAGATTCACAAAACAGAAACCGTTAAAAGGCGTAAGAATGGCATGTTGCCTGCATGTTACGACTGAGACGGCAAATCTTGCCATTACTCTTAAGGCGGGCGGTGCGGATGTTAAGCTGTGCGCTTCTAACCCGTTGTCCACCCAGGACGATACAGCGGCGGCGCTTGTAAAACACTACGGTATATCGACGTTCGCGATAAAAGGCGAGGATAACAAGACCTATTACAGCCATCTTAATAAGAGTCTTGAAGACTCTCCCAATATCACAATGGACGATGGCGCGGACCTCGTGTCTACTATCCATTCCAAAAGAAAAGACCTGATCGATGGCATCATAGGCGGAACCGAAGAAACCACCACCGGCGTGATACGTTTAAGGGCCATGGAGAATGACGGCGTTCTTGCTTATCCTATCATAGCGGTCAACGATGCTCTTACCAAACATCTGTTCGACAACCGTTACGGAACAGGACAATCTTCCCTGGACGGCATACTTAGAGCAACGAATGTGCTGATAGCGGGAAAAGTGTTCGTTATTGCCGGATACGGCTGGTGCGGACGCGGTGTGGCTGTAAGAGCCAAAGGCATGGGAGCGGATGTGATAGTGACCGAAATAGATCCCATGAAGGCTCTTGAGGCCAGCATGGACGGTTACAGGGTCATGACAATGGCACAGGCGGCAAGGATCGGTGACATTTTCATAACTCTTACCGGCGATGTCAATGTTATAGATGAGAAGCATTTGAAAGTAATGAAAGATGGCGCGATAATATGCAACTCGGGCCATTTTAACTGCGAGATAAATATCGACGCGTTAAGGAAACTCAGCAAGACCGTAAAGATCGCAAGAGATTTCGTTGAAGAGTTCACCTTGAGGAACGGAAGAAAGGTTTATCTGCTGGGCGAAGGAAGGCTCATCAATCTCGCGGCGGCGGAAGGCCACCCGGCAAGCGTGATGGATATGTCTTTTGCAAACCAGGCCCTTGGTGCCGAATACATGATAAAGATGGGAAAAGAACTAGAAAATAAAGTTTATTCTGTGCCGGAAGATATTGATAAAGAGATAGCAAGATTAAAGCTCAAAGCTATGGGCGTCCAAATAGACGTGCTTACGCCCGAGCAGAAGAAGTATCTTGCCTCATGGCAGGAAGGAACATAGAAAAAGGATATTATAAAGCAAAACGTATAAACAATATTAGTGTCCGGGATGCGATATCCCGGACACTAATAAAATACTAAATGCAAAAACACCTCTGTTCTGTATTATTCTCAATCCTTGTTTTGATCATTCCAGCTATTTCTAATGCCTCAGTCCCACATAGGTACGGCCTTTATAAAAACCATATACGTTCTCGTCCAGCGATCAGACATCTGAAAGGTGCCATTAGCAAGGCAGAGGGGCTTATAAGCCCGATCTCCGGACCTAGAAGGATCGCGGTAATCCTGGTAAATTTCAATCCCCAGGCCAACGATGCAAACTCGAGCCAGCCTAACTCAGGCTCCTCTCAACTGACCACAACCGATATTTTAGGGTTTCAAACCACTTTAGGGTATTTAAAAAACTTCTACAACGAAGCGTCCTATGGAAAGCTGAGCGTCAATATTACATATTTTTACAGTAGTGGCAGTGGTTCAGCCGCGTCTTTAATTGGAAATGAAACGCCTTTTACCTTGAACCACTCTATGTCATATTATGGCTATGGGGATGAGTCAGGCAGTGATAGCGGGCTTTTAAGTCTAATGAGTGATGCGGGATCGTTAGTAGACCCCGGTGTCGTAAATTCCAAGAACTTCGACACGATAATAGTAGCGCATGCCGGTTATGGAAACGAATCTACTTCCAACGACGGTGATATATGGTCAGCCTTTGTCCCTCTTTCTTCACCGGTGAACGGAATTGATGGCGGCATAGCCGTGCCGGCAAGAGAGTCTTCTCCTAACAGTCCTATCGGTGTAACATGCCATGAATTCGGCCATTCACTGGGATTGCTTGATGTATATAAAACGACCACGCCGGAGAGCAGTGTCGTGGGCGAGTGGTGCCTTATGGATTACGGGCCCTGGGTCAACAACGGGCTTACTCCGACACATCCTTCCGTATGGAATAAAAAGTATCTCGGATGGTTAACGCCGAACATACTAACCTCCGGAGCCGATATGACGAGCGCCAATTCGGTTGAGTTGTCTTCCATGTCTGTTTACCAGCTTCCTATTCTTGGAAACACGAACGAGTATTTTCTAATTTGCAATACACAGCCTTCTCCCTATAACCCGAATAGCCCGGGAAGCGGATTGTTGATCTGGCACATTGACGAAGGGGAAATCGATGGGACTAGTATGAGCTCAAGAATTTCTAACAATGAATTAAACGACTATAGCCATAATACTCTTTCGCTCGTTATAGCAGACAATTCACCGCCTTCGCAGGCGCCTTACGGCGATTCCACGAACCCCTGGCCAGGAACAAAAATAAATTTCACATCCCCTGATTCAGACTCCTATACCGGAACCGTTTCCGGCATCAGCATAATCAATATCGGTTTCACTAATAAGGCTGCGAATTTCAGCGTCATTCAGATAGGTATGTCAAGCACCGAACAAATAAACAGCGTGCTGAACTACCCCAACCCCGCCGGCAAAGGGCAGTTCCATCCCCGGCAGGGAAACGGGACAATTACAACGATAGTATTGAACCTTTCAAAGCTGCCGACAGATGTCGATCTCACCATATACGATCTCATAGGACAAAAAGTTTTGGATGTGGGGATAGACAAATTTACGTTCAATGAAACCGCCTCAAAGGATTTCAAGGTCGTATACGAATATGACTGGAACGGGAAAAATGACGATCAAAAGGATGTTGCCCCTGGAGTTTACTTCTACAGAGTTAGAGTTGGCGGTAATACCAAGATAGGAAAAATGGCGATCATCAGGTAGCGCTATTTTTTGATATTAGAGGTCATGTAGACGCCGAAAAAAGCGAAAATGAAGTTGCTGAGCCATGCAGCCATAAAAGGTGATATTATTCTGTTCTCTCCGAGCGACTGCCCCACCGCCTGCACTCCCCAGTAAACGAACGCAAAGATCAGCGCAAACGTAAAGCTCAATATCTTCCCGTGCCTGCTGCCAAGACCCAGAGCGAACGGTATGCCGATCAACATTACGATCACATGGCTGAATACGCTTGACCATCTCAAATTCAGCTGGATAAGATCTTTCTCAACAGGGATTCCGAGGGTTTCCAGCTGCGAAATGTACTTTAAATATTGTTTGCTCGACATCTGTTCGGGCCGCTGGGAGACAACAATGAAATCGCTCGGTTTAAAAGGCAGCTCCAGCGATTTGGTTGAGAACGGGGATTCGTTAGTAAGCCCGGAACTGAAGCTTCGGTCTACTCCATCCGAAAGTGTCCATTTGCCGTCATATGAGCCGCTTTTTGCTACTATCTGTCTTGTTAAAACAAACGAGCTGTCCTGGTAATCTATAACGATTCCTGAAAGAGTGCCCGTCCTTGCGTTTAGTGTGTTGATCGTCATTCTGCCGTTGCCGGGGATAGATATAAGAAGGTCTTTGAACTCGGTTTTAACGAGGTTTTGCTCGAACGCGATCTTCTCCTGGCGGATATTGTGAGCTTTGTTGACTGAAAATGGGATAACAAACTCTCTTAGAGAGAGATCTGCTAAACCTATGAAAAGCCCGCAGAAGATGAATATAACAACTACTTTCCAGATGTTTATCCCGGCGGCTTTCATCGCGGTAATTTCGCCGTTTTTCGCGAGTGTTCCAAGCGAGAAAAGAACGGCAAGAAGAACGGCTACGGGCAGGACCTGTATGATCCACCATGGCAGGCTGAAGAAAAGATACAGAAACACATACAAAAATGATGCTTTTTTCTCCATAAAGTAGTTGAGTTCCCTGAAAAACTCGGAGATCAATACTAAGCCGCCGAAAGCGAAGGAGCTGAAAATGAGAGGCTTGATAAACTGGATGAGCAGGTAACGCGTAATGATCTTCATGTTATCTTTTGGACATCTTTCTCCAGAAATAAAGGCCAGCTATGAAGCACAGAAAGTTCGGGATCCAGAGTATTATGACCGGTTCAATAAGGCCTTTTTCAGATATGTTCAAAGACGTGATGAGCAGGAGGTAATAACAGAAAAGCACGAGCAGGCTGAGCCCGAAACTGATCGCTTTGGCGCCCTTCTCGATGACAATCGCCAGAGGTATGCCTATAAAACCAAAAATGAAAGGGCTGAGGGCAAGCGTGTATCTGAGCCAGTATTCAGTTTTAAGAAAGGCCGAGGAGACTTTATTATCACGAGCGGACCTTATTTCATCGGTTAGCTGGGAACCGGTCATTTCCTTAAGCGATTGGGTTTGCGAAACAGAGACCTCCTGAAGAGGTATGTTGAATTTATATGAGGAAAAATGCATAAGAACAAGCTTGTTCGGAACGAGGACGCTTGGTTTGCTCCAGAAGCCGGTGGAAAGGTTGAATGTTACAAAGCTATTATTATAGGCGACCGTTGCGGACGTTGCGGATATTCTCCAGGCGGATTCCGCGTCATTTCCAGGGGCGAATTTGTAAATGCTTACACCGTTCAGCACATTCTTCGCCTTGTCTATACGCTCTGTATATATGCGATATTCGTTGATAGGTATGATCGATTTCTCTTCAAATTTGATCAAGGGACGCTGTGCTAAAATGGCTTTATAGAGGACTCTGAACTCCCTGTGGGTCTTTGGCGCTAAATACTGGTTGAAAAAACAAAGAAAACTGCTTAGAATTAATATAGAAACTAAAATTGGATAGGTAAAAGAAATATAGTTAAAACCAGTTGACCTCAAGGCTGTCAACTCATTGTCTTCCGAAAGGCGCCCAAAAGAAAGGAGAATGCCAAAAAGAACGGACATAGGGATCGTGAGGGAAAATATGTTTGGAAGCACAAGCAGAAAGAGCTTAAAAACAATAAGAATTGATACGCCCTTCCCTAGTACGAGATTAATCAGCTGGAATATCTGGTCAAGCAGCAATATTCCCGAAAAAATAATCATTCCAAAAACGAATGATTCTGTAAATTCCCTGAGCGTATATCTATGGATAATTTTCATCGGCACGATCATTATAGCAAAAAATATTGTAAAATGATATAATTGATAAGTGTTTTTTGAATGCAATATTTGGTAAATTATGACTGAAAACACCAGAAAAGTACTATTAAATGCACTAATCCTTACATTCTTATCAGGGGGGGCTTTTGCCGATGGCATAATAGCGAAAAAGAACTTTTCAATACTGGGTGATAACAAAGATGAAATTTTAGCAAACGTTCTTACCAGCACAACGGCGCTTGTTCAGGCTGAAGCGCCTCCTCCAGTTGTTACATCTACAAGCACGGTTTTAAATTCGACCGGTACCGTTGTATCAAACTCAACCGGAACGATCAATGCAAATTTTGGAAATCCATTTCTTCCTCCGATAACGAATCCAGCCTTTAAAAACAGTGCTTTTCCGGTAACTACGAATACGATCCAACAAACTGTCTCTCAACCCCCAAATCAACAACCACCGCCGCTTGTTTCTTCTAATACGGTATCACAATCCAGCTCTCAGCTCCCTAGTCAACAACCCAACCAGGTAGTAGCAAGCTCCCAGCCTGCGCAAATTGTTCTTCCGCCCATGTCGGCTGCCAGAGCCGGAGACGAGTTTGTCGAATATTTGAACAGTAAAAATTTCCTGTTTTATTCAAGAGAGAGATGGCAAAAAATGCGCAGCGGACTGGAACGTGAGGAGCAGGAAAAAGAAGAGCCTCAGGTCAGTGTCAGCACCATGCCAAAGACTACAGCTCAATTGCCGCCCGGCCTGTCAGTGGAGTTGCCTTACGAATCGCAATTGACAATTTCTGGCAGAAAGACTATAGGTTTCAGTCTTAAATCCACTATCTATGAACATGAGGAAGCCGGCACAAGACAATCAACAACGGCTTTTGACATGACACAGGAACTGCAGGTAAGGATTAAGGGACAGGTCGGACGTAAGGTAAACACGAACGTAGATTTTGACGACACTAACGCCAATAAGCGCGATATATCAGTGGTTTATAAAGGCGACAAGAATGAAGTTGTCCAGGATGCGGCTTTCGGTGATATCACAGTGGCATTGCCTTCTACGGAGTTCGTAGGCTATTCAAAGCAGCTCTTCGGAATCAATCTTCATACGAAGTATAAGGGGTTAGAGTCATGGGGATTTTTCTCTCAAACGAAAGGTCTGTCAGAAATGAAAAAATTCCAAGGCCTCTCCACAACACAAAGAAAAGTCCTGAACGACACAGATTATTTGCCAATGAAGTATTATATGGCCAAATTCAATAATGACGTCATGCAAACCGGTTCTCTCAGGGTTTATCTGGATGACATGAACCCAATTGACAACAATGTCACAACACTGACCGGCAAGCCCACGATAAACGTATCTGATTACCTTACTCCAAACGCATCTTCTAATCCTTCCTACACCGGCGACTTTGATCTGCTCGTGCCCGGACAGGATTATAACGTGAACTATGATCTTGGCATCATAACAATAAAGAAACAAATACAACCAAACTATGTCATTGCAGTTGATTATCTTAAAGTAGGTGGCGGCAGTACATACAGCGGACAGCTGAAAATTGTTAAAGATACAAACAATACCGTTGGTCTTACAAGGGAACTAAAGACCTTCTATTCATTGGGCGACGTTCAGATAACCAGGGACAACGGGAAAGGAAATTTTGTTTTGCAGATACAAGATCCCAATAATAATAACCAGGTTCCTGCCAATATAATAAACGATGATGGGACGACCAAGCCTACACCGCAGTATTCAATTAATTCAAACCAGTCAAATATTTTTGTAGACTTTGACGCAGGCATTTTTTATTTTACACCACCAGATGCGCAACCACCACCATTTCAGAATTCTCTTTATACCGCGGTTAAAGAGCACAAGTATACAATCTTGGTACAATATGACCACTTGCAGACCGGCAGCATACAACTTGGCAGGTTCGACATAGTTCCTCAGTCTGAAAAGATCACTCTGGACGGCGTGCCGTTAGCCAAAGACAAGGATTATATCATTGACTATGATGTCGGTTTAGTAACATTTTTAAATAAGGACAGGATCAACGCTAATACGGATATCGAAATAACATACGATTACGCGCCTCTCGGAACCGGCGGCGGTTCTACCCTTGTCGGCACGAGGTCACAACTATCCTTAACGAAAGACATAACCGTAGGCGGAAGTTTTATCGATAATTTTGCTGCCAAGACTACGGCTCTGCC
>CAZSIW010000044.1:0-10494 GCA_964606755.1 uncultured Elusimicrobiales bacterium
TTAACTCATTAATTATAAACTCTCTGAAAATAACATATCGGAGGTTCCAACATGCCCGACAAGATACTTGTTGTTGATGACGACGAAGCATTCAGGGAAGAGCTCAAGGCAAGCCTGACAGAGTATGACACGATCGACGCGCCAAACGGGCAGGAGGCTCTGAAGATCCTCAGCAAACCCAACGAAATAGACCTGGTCCTTCTGGACATGAAAATGCCCGGGTTGAACGGGACGGAAATATTGAAGCTGATAAAAAAACGGGAATCGGACCTGGGAGTTATAATGGTCACTGGCTATGCCTCCAAGGACACCGCGATAGATGCTTTGCGGGGCCAGGCGGATGACTATCTCGAAAAACCCGCCGACATCGACAAACTGAAGGAAACTATTGAAAGAGTTCTGGAAACAAAAAAATACCGCAACAACTTCAACAACACAAATGACATGAACCAGAAGATAGAGCGCGTAAAACGCTACATCGAAAGGAACTGCTTCAAGAAAGTCACCCTGGATGACGCCGCGAACATTGTCGACATGAACCCCAAGTATCTCAGCAGGGTGTTCAACGACGTGGCCGGGATAAGTTTCATCGCCTATAAACTCAAAATAAAGATCGACAGGGCCAAGGAGATGCTGATGGAAACGGGCGCCACCGTCAGCCAGGTCTCCGACAAGCTCGGTTTCATGAACCCTGAATCTTTCATGCGCATATTCAAAAAAAATACGCGCATGACCCCGTCAGAGTTTAAAAACAAAAAGAAACGGTAATGAGCGACAATATCTCACAGGCTCGATCAGGATCAGGTTTCAGATCTGATATAGTCTATTATATATTAGGCGTTCTTCTTTTTATAATACTATACGACATCAGCCTCTACGATTACTTTCTTTCTCATTCCATAGCGCAGATCTTCAGCATTGCCGTGGCGTTCGGGATCTTTGCCCTGGTATGGAACGTGCAGCAATTCATGGAAGACAGTTTCTTCCTCGTGATAGGGATAGCGTTCGTTTTCATCGGGCTCACTGATCTCTTTCATTCGCTGACGTTCAAGACCCTGGGCGCGACATCGCTGCACAACGGGTCCAACATATCGAACCAGCTGCACCTGTCAGCCCGCTTCGTTCAGGCCGCGACCATGTGTGCCGCGCCCTATTTTTTGAACAGGAAAGTAAGGATCTCATATATATTGTTCTCCTTCTTTGCGCTGCTGTCCTTTTTTTATCTCTCTATTTTCACCTTCAGGATATTTCCAGAGTGCTACAGGGAGCTTACCGGCGCGACGCTGTTCCAGATCTTAAGCGAATATTTCATAGCCGCGATGTTCGCCTCCGCAATTTATATCACATGGAAGAAACGCTCTTATTTCCACTCGATGATTTTCCGGCTCATAACAACCTCCCTGTTTTTGACTTTTGTTTCACAGCTGGGATTTGCGGCTAACACCGGTAACGATCTTATCACTATCTCATGCCATTTTCTCAATATTATCTCCATACTCATCATCTATAAGGCCGTCATAGAAATGAATTTCACGAGGCCGTACGAAGTCCTTTTCATGCACCTCAAGGAGAGCGAGAACCAGCTGCGCAAGGAAAGAGATGTGGCGCAAACCTACCTCGACACCTCGGCGGATGTTGTGATCATACTCGATCTCAACGGCAAGATCAGACTCATAAACAAAAACGGGAGCCGGATACTGGGGTACAGCGAGAGCGAGCTCATCGGGAAAAACTGGGTGGAAAGTTTTGTGCCGGAATATCTAAGAGACAACATAATCTCTACTTTTAAAACACTGCGGACAGGCGGCCCGGACGCTATAGAATACCTTGAATACCCGATCGTCACTTCCGCCGGCAGCTTGAGGATAATAGCCTTCCATAACAGCGTGCTGAAAGACGAGGCCGGGCAAGTAACGGCTACCCTGAGCTGCGGGAACGACATCACTGAAAAAAATATGGCCGAAGAAGCTTTGAAAAAGATAAAAGAAAATCTCGAGTTCATGGTTTCCGAGCGCACATCCGAACTTGCCGAAGCGAACAAAAAACTTAACAGGGAAATAACTGAGCGCAGGGAAATAGAAACCCGGATGACAATTCGAAACCAGCTATTAAAACTTCTTGGCGATGTTCATTCACGGAAAGAATATCTTGACGAAGCGGTGCGCATAATAATGCGGTTCGCGGACGTGGGCTGTGCAGGAATACGCGTCCTGGATGAAAACAGGAAGATCCCGTTCGCGTCATACCACGGGTTTAACAGCGATTTTATCGAAGCGGAAAACAACATAACACTGGATAACAGCAGCTGCATCTGCACAAAACTGCTAAATTGCAAAAAAGGCAATAACCTCCCCCTTCTGACCCCGGGCGGCTCTTTTAAAACTGATAACGCGGCCCAGTTCAGGGACGCGCTCTCAAAACAGGAGCAGTTTGAGTTTATGGACGCCTGCATCAAGTATGGATACGCGTCCATTGCCATCATTCCGATAAGGTTCGCCAACAAGACCATCGGCGCTCTGCATCTTGCCGATAAGAGAGAGAACAGGATGAAGGAAAAACTGGTGGAAAAGATGGAAACAATAACCGGCCTGCTCGGTGAGGGCATAAATAAATTTAAACAGGAAGACAACCTGCGCAAAGCGAACGAGCTCCTGGAGAAAATATTTTCAGGCAACAACATGATGATAGCCTATATGGACACCGATTTCAATTTCATCCGGGTCAACGAAAACTACGCCGCGATGTACGGCAATAAGGCCGGCTATTATGTCGGAAAAAATCATTTCGACCTCTTTCCCGACCCCGAGCATAAACAGCTTTTTGAGCGCGCCGTGCAAACCGGCGACAGGATTGTAGTCTATGAAAAACCGATCGTAAACGAGAAAAAATCCGGCGCAGGCATCACCTATTGGGACGTAAGCCTGCAGCCGGTAAAAAATGATGCCGGAAAAGTCGACGGGCTGGTATTAACGCTAATAGACAAGACGGAACGCAGAACGGCGCGTGACAAGCTCCTGGTAAAGGAAAAGGAACTCATTGAGACAAAACGTCTCTCAGACATCGGCACCCTGGCGGCGACCGTTGCCCATGAGCTCAGGAACCCTCTTGGCGTGATACGAACAGCCGTTTACAACGTGAAAAAGAAATCCAGGGATAATAACCTAGAAAGCCATCTAAAAAACATCGAAAAAAAGATATCGGAGAGCGATCAGATCATAAACAATCTTTTAAATTATTCAACCATAAAAAAACCGCATTATGAGCGGATACGCATATATTACATTCTTAATGAGCTGATAAGCTTCGCTAAGCAGAAATTCGAAAAAATGCACATAACCTTCACCAAGGACACCGAGCGTATACGGGACCATTTTATCGAGGCAGACCCTTTCCAGATGCGCGAGGTCTTCAACAACATAATAGATAACGCCTGCCAGTCGGTCGACAACGGCAGCGGCAGGATAGACATTTCCGCCTGGTTTGACGACAGGAACAGCATCGTGTTCAAGTTTTCAGATAACGGCGCGGGCATCGCGCAGGAAGACCTCAAAAGAGTGTTCGAGCCGTTCTTCACGCGGAAATCAAAGGGCACGGGACTGGGCCTTACGATATGCAACGAGCTGGTAAATCTTCACGGAGGAACTATCGATATACAAAGCATAGAAAACGAGGGCACTACAGTGACAGTGAAATTACCTGTAAAAAGGAGCGCAAATGAACCCGAAAATTCTAATTATTGACGACGACGAAGAGCTCTGCATGGAGCTGTCCGAGCTGCTGAAAGAAGAAGGCTATGAGGTCAAGAGCTCTCACGACGGGCTCGAGGGCTTGAGCACGCTGAAGGAAAACAACTATGACCTGCTCCTATTGGACCTGAAGATCCCCGGCATGAACGGTTTCGACGTGCTGAAAAACGTGAAGAACTCCAAACCGCTCCTGAAAGTGATCGTGATATCGGGCAGGCCCGTTTTTAACCAGTTAAAAAAATACACCGGGAACTATGACGAGGAAGAAGAGAATATCCTTAAAATGGCCGACGGGATTATAAGCAAGCCTTTTGACGTCACAAGAGTTCTTGGCAAGATCAGCGAGCTGATGGCCTGAATCTGCCGCACGACAGACCGGTTCAAACTACTATTTATTTCCGCACAACACATTTGCATTAATACCGCGTTTATCGCCCTCCTCAGGCAAAAAGTCAGTTAAATATGGAAGAAGCCGATAGCAGGCAGCCACGGATTAGATGTATCATAAAATCGTCGAAAAATCTCTCAGATTTTCAGATTTACTGGGCATGGTCGAAAGCGGAGGCATGCAATGAATAAGATCTTGATTGTCGATGACGACAAAACATTTTTAGAGGAAATGAAAACCGCGCTGACGAGCACCGGGTATGATGTCGAGGCGATCTCTGAAGGGGCCGCGACCGTGAGGGTGGCGGACAACAACAGGCCGGATTTAATACTTCTAGACATGAAGCTGGACGGTATAAGCGGTTTCCAGGTGGCGAATGATCTTAAGCATTTTATCGGCACAAGGCACATACCCGTTATCGCCCTTACAGGGTGTTTCACTGAGACGCTTCATAAGACGTTCATGAAAAACCTGGGGATCAGAGAATGTTTCATAAAACCGATAAACCCCGATGAGCTGATTTCGAAAATAAATGACGTCTTGAGAGAGAGAGCATCTGCTTAGCTTTTTTGAAGGAGGATGTATGCGTTTGCCCATAAAAAAGAGCCCTGCGGCTTCCATAGAATCCATTCACGATGATATAGACAGGCTGCTTTCGCAGCCCTTTAGGGCGCTGGAGAGAGAAGCCCCCCTGCCGTCGCTGGATATGTGGGAAGACGGGAACAACATCTATATTGAAACGGATATTCCCGGCATGGAGATAAAAGACATAAACATAAACGTGCGCAACGACTCCGTCACCATCTCGGCCAGGAGAGATGCGTCAAAAGAACGAAGCGAAAAAGATTATTACTATTCCGAACGTTTTCTCGGAAGTTTTTACAGGGAAATAGACCTGCCGTCAACTGTGGATTCATCAAAGTCGAGCGCCGACTACAAGAACGGTGTTTTAAAGATAACTCTGCCGGTAATAGCTGATGAAAGTTCGAAGTCGATCAAGATAAACGTCAAATGATTCCGAAAGAATACGTATCTGCCGGAGGAAGGCCATGGAAAATATTCTAGTCCTTATAATATGCGCTTTCATTGTCTGGGCGGTGGCTTCCATGCTGTTTACTCTCCATGACACCATGAATTCCATAAGCGACCCGGGAAAAGGCATAAAAAAGCATAGAAATACAAACACATCCCATGTTGTCCCGTATATAAAACGTTAAACCGTGTCCCTTGCGTGCCGCACATAAATAGAGTCGACTGAGTATTGGAGGTTAAAATGTCTTCTCTTACAAGAGAAAATGAACTACTGCAATCTAAAGAAATAGCCGGACAGGTCTTAAATGTCCCTCATGATGAAACAAGCCAGAAACAATTCACGGGGTTCTACACCGCTGTTTACCGGACCCCTGACAGCGTGCAGAAAAACATAAAATCGTCTCCCTCTTATATGCTGCCGAGAAGCTATGGCGAGACAAAGGTCATAATTCTTCCGAGAGACCCGTCCTGCTTCTACGCCTATTGGGACAGGTCGGATAATACCATAAGCGAGCTGAAAAGAAATCTGGGCGAGGACGTCTACCGCTCCAGCCACTGGCTGCTCAGAGTTTACGACGTGACCGATACCATCGTTAACGCAAGCCGCGCGCCGCACTTCGACATAATCCTGAATAACGATGCGGACAACTGGTATATCCACGTAAACGAGCGCAGCAGGACTTATTATGTCGATCTCGGGCTGGTCACTCCGGACGGGGTCTTCATCCCGGTCGCCAGATCGAACATACTCAATCTCCCGCAGTTCGGTTTTTCTGAAAATATCGACGAGGAGTGGGGCATCCTGAGGAAGGAGTTCGAAAGGCTTATGGAGCTGGCCGGCATAGACGGCACGAATATGAGCTCGCACACCATCACCAAGCTCGTGCTTGAGCAGTTCAACAAGATGATAACCATCAACCTGCCGTCTTCAGGCAAGCTGCCGGCAATGGGAATTATGCCTTCCTCGGCAAGGTTCCTCAGCAAAATATAATGTTCCTTTTTAAGGACAGATCAGACGCCGGTCAGAAACTTGGGCAATACTTGAAAGACAGGAACTTGTCGTTTCATGATCCGATAGTTCTCGGGATAGCCCGCGGCGGGATAGCGGTGGGCAGGCCGGTCGCAAAAATATTTTCCTGCGGGCTTTTTCCCCTGACCTTAAGAAAACTGCCCCTGCCAGATGACGACCAGATGGGTTTTGGAGTAGTCACGATCGATCAAAAGGTGATCCTGAACGAAGATATTGTGCAGCGTGGGTTCATACAGAGGCAGGACATCGATGAGATAATCGATGACGTGTACAAAGAGGTTTTGCGCAGGGACAGGCTCTACAGGCAGGATGCGCCGTTTCCGGATCTTGCCGGAAGAAGCGTGATAATTGTCGATGACGAGCTCGCGACCGGCTACACCATGCTGGGAGCTGTTTCCTTTGCTCGTGAAAGGGGCACAAAAGATATCGTCATAGCCGTTCCTGTAGCTCACAAAGACGCGATAAACAACCTTAAGGATGACGTGCGGGCTATAGCCACTCTGCACGAAAGCGACGAAAACCCGTTCGCGATCGCGTCATTCTACAGGGATTTCCGGGACCTTACAGACGCTGAAACTGTGGAACTGCTTGAAAAGGCGCATAAACATGAAAAAAGAAGCCATGCTGTATGAGAAACTGACGGGCAAAGCCGTGCATTGTTTCCTCTGCGCCCATCACTGCCGCATCGATGAAGGCAGTTGCGGTTTATGCGGCGTGCGAAAAAACTCCGACGGGACATTATACACCGCCGTTTACGGCGAGATAATAACCGCAAACATTAAATACGCGCGAAGACGGTATGCAGGCGAGTTCTCACCTCCTCTAAGCTCCTATTGCATCGCGACAGTGGGTTGCAACTTCAAATGCAGGTTCTGCGAGAACTGGCAGATATCCCAGATGAGCAAAAGGGAGTTCTGGCAGAAGCTGGGCTACGAGCAAAGCCCTGACATCATCGTAAAAAATGCTTTAGACAACGGGTGTGACAGCATATCCTACACCTATACCGAGCCGACGGTCTTTCTTGAATACGCTTTTGACATAGCGGCAGCCGCAAAGCAAAAGCGCCTTAAAAACATATTTTTCACCAACGGCTACATGACTAAAGAGGCGGTCGGAACGATCCTTCCGGTCCTGGATAAAGCGGTCGTGAGCCTTCACAGCATGAACGAGGGTTTCTACACCGATATATGCGGCGCTAAGCTCGGGCCGGTCCTTGAAACTATAAGACTTATGAAAACATTGGGAGTTCATGTTGAGATATCGACACTGCTTATCCCTGGCAGGAACGATTCTACCGTAGAACTCAACAGGATAACAAAGTTCATATCAGGCATAAGCAACGATATCCCATGGCACGTTTCAAAGTTTAACCCCGAATTCAAATACGCGGGCAGGCAAATCACCCATGTGTCCAGCATCATAAAGGCGGTTGGGCTGGGAAGGTCAAACGGCCTGCGCAACGTTCATATCGGCAGTATGCCTGTCCCTGCAGGCAACTTGATATAAAGGGAGGTGAAAATGGCGAGAGCAGGCAAAACGGAAATAGAAATTATAAAAAGGAGCATTTATGACAAAAAGAACCACTTCCAGAAGAAACGCTAGGCCCAGCGAGAGAAGTTTCCCCACAAGAAGGATTGAATACGCCAGGAATTTCCGCGCCTCAAAATTCCAACAGGAATATCTCAGCGGAAAACTGATGTTAAAATAGGGTACTGAAAATGAAAATATCAAACACGCTTATAACGGCGATGTTCATTATGCTTATAAGTTATCAGTTCCATCAGTTCTGGTCGTCTGAAGCATTGGCGTCCCAGTCTCAGGCCCAGGAGCAGCAAAGCAAACCGCTTTCAATCCATCAGTTCCCCGAGCTTACCTCGGAGATGATGGCAAAATTCACGCAAGACATTGTTTCCACGGGCAAAAACCTCAGCGCGCTGCTCGGGCCGGCTAATGAGCCGCTCAGGGGCATTGGGAATTTTTACAATAAGATCGTCGATGACCTGGCAAGGGTGTTTGTCAGGCATGAAGAGCCTTCAAAGAAATGATCCATACAGGAGGTATGATATGGCAGTATTAAACGCAGTGGCGGCATTTAAAGACCTGTTCCAGGAAGCGGACTGGAGGACAGAAAAACACGTTCCGGTGATAGATATTCCGAGCCTGGTTAAAAAAGGCGAGCCTTTTAAAGTGAGCGTCTCGGTAGGAAAGGAGGTCGCCCATCCGAACAAGACCGAGCATCATATACGCTGGATAGAAGTGTATTTCCAGCCCAGGGGAGAAAAATTCCCGTTTCAGATAGGCAGGGCGGATTTCACCGCGCACGGGGAATCAGCCCTGGGGCCCGACACAAGCGCTGTGTATACCAGCCACGAGGTCACGCTTACTTTTAAAACGGACAAGCCCGGCCACGTCTACGCGAGCTCTTATTGCAACATACACGGCCTGTGGCAGAACGTAAAAGAAGTTAAAATGGCGTAGCCGTAAGGGCACAATATCTTGCGCCCTACCTTACAATTTACACCGGAGGGGACATGAACAAATGGAAATGCCGCGCCTGCGAATATATTTACGATGAAGAGACCGGCGACCTGGACAACGGCATAGAACCGGGTACAAAGTTCGAAGACCTTCCCGAGGACTGGACATGCCCGGTCTGCGGTGTGGCCAAAGACCAGTTCGACAAGCTTTTGTCATAAAATAATGATGTTATCATTTTAGGAAGGAGTTCAGCGAAGCGAAGCTGAGCGCCGATGAACGAGGCTGCGTGTCCGCACGAATAAGTGCGGACGAGTCACGCAGGACGCCGAGCCGGTGAGGCGGCAGCGTCGAACCGAAGGTTAGACCTAGGTTCCCTCTTGGGGAGCGGTTTGGCGAACAGTTCCCTATTGAGCCAAACCTACGAAGTAAGTTCCGCCAAGGCGGAACGCGACATAAAGGAGGGTATCATGGCAATGGAAACAGTTGTAGAGAAGATCATGGGGAAAGGCATCCAGACGGAAATTATTGGGATGCTCAACGAGGCGTTGAAACTTGAGCACTCGGCCAGGATCCAGTATCTCGCCCACGCGGAGCTGGTGAAGGGCCTTAACGCCGAATCGATAATAAACCGGCTCAAGGAGATCGCATCGGATGAGGAGAAGCATGAAAAGATGTTCCGCAACCTCATAGGCAATTACCTCAACGGCGAGCCCGTCATGGAGCTTTCGGAAGTAAAAAAAGCGAGCGGCGTGAACAACATACTTGAGGTGAACCTGAAGAACGAAAAGTCAGCCATCGATTTTTATAAGCAGATTTATAAGAAAGTGGTAGACAACAAGCAGGACTTCCAGTACGAGTTCGAGACGCTTGAGCACGAGATCCGCCACATCATCGTAGATGAGCAGGAACACGTCTCCGAGCTGAGCCTGCTGTTGGGACTTTAACGGCAGGGATTAGAGGATAGAGATTAGGGAACAGAGAAAACGGCAAAAAAGAAAGATTATATTTCTTAGTTGTTATTTTTTCTCTAGTCTCTATTCTCTAACCTCTATCCTCTGCTATATAAATCTCTCAAACCTGTCTTTCTTTGCTTTGCACACAGGGCATATCTCAGGCGGGTTTTCGCGCGCGCACAGGTAGCCGCACACTTTGCAGCGGTAAACGGGGTAAGACAGAAAACACTTTCCAGCGGGCGGAACGCCGGATGCTCCGGCCGCCTGTCCGGACGCACCGGTTTTCCCCTGCTCTCTCACATTCTTCGGGGGACGGCTTTCAGGTATCGAACCGAGCTGTTTTTTTCCTTCCAGCACATCTTTTGAAACGTAGAGCGCGCAGAAACACGCCCCGTATTTGTCCAGGTCGGGGTCGCGGTAATCGCACGGGCATATAATGTCGAGGTCGTCTTCCTTTTTCCCCGTTGAAAGCCGGCACGGGCACGAGATATAGCCGTACCTCTGCTCGTTAACCAGCAGGCCTCTTATAAGATCCCTCACGAACTCTACATCGGGGTTGAGGTTGTAGCCGTTATCTTCTGCGTCTTTTTTTAATTTCCGGTAAAGCTCTTCAACCTGTTTTTCTGAAATTTCCATAATCACAGCCTCGTTTCAGCTTTCAGTCATCAGTCGTCAGTCATCAGCAAAACCAACAATAAACTGCCATATTTTATGCCTTGTTGTTTGCTGAAGACTGAAAGCTGACGACTGACAGCTGATCTATTATCCCAGCTTCTTTTTAATTTCGTCCGGCTTGAAACCGACTATGCATTCCTTGTTATCTATCACCAGTGTCGGGAACCCTCCGCCGGGGTTCCACTTGTTGAG
>CAZSIW010000045.1:0-10260 GCA_964606755.1 uncultured Elusimicrobiales bacterium
GGGGATTTTTTTTGAGATAATATATTCTATTTTTCAATGCGTACTGAACAGGTTTCACCGAAAGGCGTCGGGGTCGTAGAAACCCGGAGTTTGTATTTTGCGCCGCGGAAAATAAGCTGGAACCCGCCGTTCTGGGGGGTCTGGTTCTCGCCCAGGTCCAGCCCGGCCAGCATTTTGTAGCGCAAAACCGACATTGCCGCTCCCCTCGCGGTGATCCGGTAAAATTTATTTGACCCTATAAGGACATCGGCCCAGACATCCTCGAGCACAAAAGACAGATCGTCCGTTTTAAGCATGATAGCTTTTGCCAGCAGCTGGTTCGACAGCTTCGTCATGCCGGCGCCGTCCAGCCTGTTCAATAACTTCGCCTCGTTTACGATCCTGCTTTCCACCAGAACACCGGAGTTATCAGCGGCTTTATCAAAAAGCTGGGATATGTTTTCGGGTTCAGTGACCGCGAAAGGATAATCCGCCGCGCTTTTCAGCAAATCCATGAGCCCGGCGTCATAGGGCTCCGCGGTGACAAAATTCAAGTTGCCGCCTGAATCCTGCACGACCACGACATTTTTATTTTGCAGGAACGACACCGGCAATATGCCTAGGACGATAGATTCCGGGTCGATAACAGGGATATACGGCATCTGGTAAAACTCGGCCAGCGACCGCGCAATGTAAGACGACTCGAGCTTCAGCCTTTGCGCCAGAGCATACGGGCTGGACGTATCAGAAGATAACAGTAGTCCCCTTTCTTCGGGCTTCATATCAAGTTTACCAGCAAAAAACTCAAGGAAATACCTGATACCGGCATTTCCGTGAACGTTTTGCGCGCCGTTCAAGCTTTTCAAGAAAGAATCCCATCTCTTTTTTGTGCCGATATTCCTTTTAACGCTTTCCATCAACTCTTCTTTCCTGAAAGGTTTCACAAGGTAATCCACCACCCCGAAATAGAAGGCGTTGGCCATGTCGTTCTCTTCTTCGGCGCTCGCTAAAATTATCGGGATGGATACCTCGCCGTCTCTTATTCTCAGATTAGAACAAAACCCGTAACCGTTCATTTCCGGCATCATGATATCGAGAATTATAAGGTCCGGGCTGAAACTCCTGACCATTTCCAGCCCCTGAGAGCCGTTTCCCGCGGTCTCGATCACGAACTCCGTGCCTTTGAAACAGGCTTTATAAATATTGATAATATCTAAGTCGTCGTCAATGATAAGTATTCGTTTACCCGTCATTTACACTACCTCTATACTGTTAAGATATTCTTCCAATAAGCCCACCGCCTCTTCGATAACGGCGCTCTCTTTTGCTATGGCGGCTTTTTCTATTTTGTCGCCCAGTATTGTGACCTGGTCCATATTATAAAGCCCTCCCCCGCCTTTCATCTTGTGGCCCATTACTTTTATTTCCTCGAACCGGCCGTTATTCAGATGTTCCCGGATGAGCGGGATGTCGCTCAGCCTGTGGCTTATGTAACCGGGAACCAGGTCTATGACTTCGGGGCTGATATGTATTACTATTTTCTCTTTCATGATATGGCCCGCGAAAGTCCGCGAAGGTAACAATATTATAGTAGAGATTTCATAGATGCGCAAGGAATAAGATCAGCTTACGCTTGCAACCGATCATTACAAAAAGCGCGCAGTTTTGATAGGTTATAGCTATTAATAGTTAATAGCAAAGGAGGAAGCTATGGTTACAGTAAAAGAAAAGGAAAAGGTGGACCTGCAGGAAATGATGAAAGTGATGAAAGAGATGGGTACGCCCGGCGCCCAGCATAAACTGCTGGCGAAACTGGCCGGGAACTGGAAAACCAGCGTAAAGAGCTGGATGGAACCTGGCAAGCCGCCCGAGGAAAGCTCCGGCAAAAGCGAACAGAAAATTATCATGGGCGGGCGCTATCTTCAGCAGAATGAAACCGGCGAGATGATGGGTACGCCGTTCAGCGGGATGGGGATAACCGGCTACGATAACAACTCAAAAAAATATTTTTCGTACTGGCTGGATTCCATGAGCACCGGCGCATATTACTTTGAAGGCAACGCCAGCGCTGACGGCAAGAGTATCACGATGGAAAACCATTACAACGACCCGTTCAGGGGCCCGGTGGCGTATCACTCCGTGATAAGGTTTATTAGCGACAACAGCTATACGTTCGAGATGTTCCGGATCGACAAGAACGGCAAAGAAGAGAAGGTGATGGAGTCAACCTACACCCGCGAGAAATAATAACTGCAGAGAATAGAGTCAGCCAGAGGCTGATCCGCCTTTGGCGGAAAAAGGGGAGAGAGAATAGATTGATGTTCAGCCGTTACAACCGAACCGCGTAGGTTGTAACGGTTGAGCGTCTGAACCGGTTTAAATATACCTGCTCAGACCGGCTTTCAGGCTTTCCATGGGGAACGGCTTGCCGTGGCCGGGGTAAACGGTTTTGATATTCATTACAGATATTTTTTGGGCCGTGCTTTTGAGATCGCCGAAATCATCTACATACACGGCTATGTCCGGCTTCTTGTTGTTGACCAAAATATCGCCGGAAAAAAAATCGCCGGCTGCGGTAAGAACACCGAGCGAACCCTTCGTGTGACCGGGAAGATGGAGCACCTTCGCGTCAAGGCCGTATCCGGCCAGGCTCTGTCCGTCCTCAAGCAGAACGTCGGGTTTGAACTTATCAAAAACCATCTTAACACCCTGCAGTTTTCTTTTTATTAATCTGATGAGAAAAAATATTTTGGCCGCCAGCGTCCTTACCTTGCGGTTTAAAGACACTGCCTGCTCGGACATCAACGCGTCTTTTTGATGCATGGCTATTTTTGTTTTGTATTTTTTCTGCAGCTCGGCGCAGTTGCCCACATGGTCCCAGTCGCCGTGGGTTATCACTACAAGTTTCAAATTTCCGGGCACGCAACCGGAAGACACAAGAGCCTTCTCCAACCTCTCGCGGTGCATGGGCAAACCGGTGTCGATCAAGACAAACCCGTCGTTCGCCTTAAGCAGGTACGCGTTTACAAAATCAAGCTCTATGACCTTAATTTTTTCGTCCATTTTCCCCTCCGCTTAGCTCTTCAATATAGCGTACAGCGTCTTCATGTCGATATTTTCACGAACGAACTCCGCGAGCTTATCGAACTCGCTGTCAGGGTCGTGCTCCGACGCGGGAAGCGGCTCCAGCCCCTTTTTAATCCGCAGGGCGTTGATAAAATCGCGCCTGAAACCCGGGGAGTCGAACACCCCGTGGATGTAGCTCCCCCAGACACTTCCATCTGCGTTCGATGCCCCGTCAAATTCGCCTGCAGGGATCGTCCTGAAGACCGGTGTGCAGTCCCCGCGAAACCTTGTTTTGCCGTGATGTATCTCGTATCCGCTGACGCCTAACCCCGTCTTCACCGACCGCGCGCTGACCTGCCTTAACTGTTTTTGTTTCTCAAGCGTCGTCTCTACCGGCAGGAGCGACAGCCCGCTGACGCTGATCTTTGCGGACTCGATGCGGACCGGGTCGGATATTTTTTCGCCCAGTATCTGATAACCTCCGCAGATACCGGTTATGTGACATTTTTTGCGGACCGCCTCCATGATCATCTTTGCCAGCCCCGATCTTTTGAGCCACACAAGGTCTGAGATCGTGCTCTTGGTGCCGGGGATGATGATCGCGTCGCTTGTGAGAAGCTCCGAAGACTTGCGCACATAGATAAGTTCCACGTCCGGCTCGCGGTCGAAACAGTCGAAGTCGGTAAAGTTGGAGAGATGAGGAAGGCATATCACCGAGATCCTGATATCCCTGCGCGGACCGGACCCGGACGAGCGTTTCTCCCAGGGTATGGCGTCTTCCTCCGGTATCTCGATGTCCCTGAAATAGGGGACAACGCCGAGCACCGGCAGGCCGGTGCGTTTTTCAAGAAAGTTCACGCCCCCTTCGAAAAGCCTTTTGTCGCCGCGGAACTTATTTATAATAAAACCCTTTACGAGCTTTCGTTCGGAAGCGCTCAAGAGCTCGAGCGTGCCAACGATAGAAGCTAACGCTCCTCCCTTGTCTATGTCGGCCGTCAAAATAACCGGTGAGCGCGCCGCGAGAGCCACGCTCATGTTCACGATGTCATTTTTTCTAAGGTTCACTTCAGCCGGGCTGCCGGCCCCTTCGATCACTACGATGTCGTGCACGCCGCGAAGACGTTTCAACGACCGTTTTACCGTAGCGAACAGTCTGCCCCTGAAACCCATGTATTCAGACGCCGATTGTGTTTTGAACGGTTTGCCGAGAACGACTATCTGCGCCTTTGTATCGGAGGAAGGTTTTATCAGCACCGGGTTCATGTCGACAGTGGGAACAACGCGCGCGGCTTGCGCCTGAACCGCCTGCGCGCGGCCAATCTCCCCGCCGGACGGGGTCACGAAAGAATTAAGCGCCATGTTCTGCGCCTTGAAAGGAGCGGTAGAATAGCCGTCCTGTACGAATATGCGGCACAACGCCGCCGTGAGGACGCTTTTGCCGACACCCGAACCGGTGCCCTGTATCATTACTGTCTTGGCTTGGTTTTTCATAGTTTAGATCGGGGTTTAACGGAGATGATTTTACATCTTTTGACCGTTTTTGGCAATTCCGCGGTCGGCGATATGAAGCGGATGTGCAGATCCGCGTTGAGATGAGGAGCTCCCGGGCGCGCCGAGATCAGCTATTCCCACATTAAATTCTGCAGCATCTGTCTTATGAACGGCTCCATGGGATGGTGCCCGGTAACAAGGATATAGACGCCTACGCTCAATATCATCGCGGCTGAAATGACCAAGAACACCGATAAAACAGCGCCGAATGTCTTGAGCGCGGCTGAATCGGTTTTGCTGTTGGCAAAAAATATAAAATATACCACTGTCAGCAACAACGACGAAGGTATTATCGTAAACAACCCTACTAATCTTATCATGACACCCCTCCTTTTACCATAACATGTTACCTATAAGCAGGAAAGAGCGTCAATGGGAAAGACTATTGCAGAACCCCTTCTGTGATTTTTAATATATAATGCCCCGCACAGCTGGCCTTCGATTCAGCAACATCCCCCGCCTTTTGTGTCAGGGCCGCAGCTCGGACTCTTCTTTCTTAACATTCCGCCGATCACCGCGGCGGCGCAGCCGACACCAGCTCGGACCTGTATAGCTTCGAACGGGCAATTTTTTCTGCACGCGCCGCACTCTATGCAGGCGTCTTTGTCCGTGATCTTAGCCTTGCCGTTTTCCAGCGCAAAAACACCGTGCGGGCATACCTGAGCGCACATGCCGCAACCTCTGCATTTATCACTGTCGTACGACAGGGTCGTAACACCTGAAAGGTATCTTAAGTTCATAAGAACCACCCGGCGAGAATGATCGCCTGAATTATCACAGAAAAACCCGCCATACCGATTAGCACCGGCAAGGCGTATTTCAATTCCTTGTCCACGCCGGAACGGGATGTAAAAGTGGAAGATCCAGTATAATTAAGCGCTATGTAACCGGACACCGCGGACATAAGAATCAGGACTGAGAACCAGCTCAGCCATGACAGAGAATAACCGCTCAAAAGCATCAATATGGCTGTTACCACAGCGCCCAGCAGACTGCCTTTGAACGAAAAGGCTTTCCCGGGAATATAAGGAAGAAGGGCTGCGTTTAAAACGCTCCCTGTAAAAGCCGCAACCCATAAAAGTGCGATCACGAAGACAGATTTGTTCCAAAGGAGCGGCGATGAAAAATGTCTCGACAACAAAAAGCCGGCGCCTCCTATAAGAAAGGAAACGGGGATGAGGATCTTTAAAAACAGTACCGCCTCGAGCCATGAAACGGCCAGCCTGTCAAGAAGGCCGAACTCAGCTCTTCTCATTCTTGTGTCCGCCTTCATCCCGGCGTCTAAATATTTTTTGATATCGCTTGCCCTTACCGGGCCGTAGAGCACCCAAAACCCTGTAAAATCGCGGATTATGTGCGCCGCTACCCCCGGCGCGCCGAGCTGGGGCAGTATGATCCTCTTTAGATCGACGACCTTTTCAAGACCCGTTGTCCCTATCCTTTTTATCAGCTCCATCGTTCCAAAGGTTCCTTTGCCGGCCGCGCACCAGACGTTTATACCCTTCGTGTCAATGGCCATCAGCCATGCGTTCAAACCCGCGAGCTCTTTTCTTACCACGTCGAACGAAAGCTTATAATTTGCCGTGACCAACACGGGCGAGCTTCTGTCCGGTTTGCCAACGGCGTAGAGGCCGGGTTTCACCGCGTACTCCATGCGGTTTATGTTAAGCCTGACCAATATCCAGCCGAGATAATCCCTGAACACCCAATTTACCGGCACCACATCTATCTCGCCGGCTTCCGTCTGTATTTTTCCCGCCGCCGGTATCACCGTGTATCTGATATTGTTTCTCGTAGCCGGCCCGCAGCAGCACGCGTCGGCTTCGTCATTTACAGTTTTATTTACTTTATCTTCTATCATATCAACCGCTCTTTTACTTATCCGAGGCTTTGTTCACCAACGGCCCTAAAAGGCCTTTTAGCAAACCGGAGAACTCGTCAGTCTTTATCAATGTGATACAGCACACCTTGCCATCTTTCTCCCACGTAGCAACGGCCAGCTTGTCACCCGGTTTAATACCAGCTTTTTCCCTTAACGCTTTCGACAGCACCATCTGTCCGCGCTCGTCAACAGTGGCGAGTGACTCGATACAGCAGGATTCAACGCCTGCCGAAGAGCAACACGCCTCGATCTTCTTTTTAACCGCCATACCTATCCTCCACTTCTGACCAGTCTGATTTATCTGATTACACTGACATAGTACAATATGGGATTATTTTTGTCAAATGATTTTAAAAAAGAAATGAAGGGGGGGTAAGAGTAATTATATCTGGTATTCGAGTGTTTCTTTCTGTTCCAACTGGCGGGTCTTATCTACCATGTCCTGAAATGTGGTCTTGTCTACTATCTCGTTTATCCTGTCGCGGACGTCACAGAAAACGTCCCTGAAGGCACACTTACCCTCAAAACTGCATTTGGCGTAGCCCGATCTGCTGACGCAGGCTATGGGCGAGGTCGGGCCGTCCATCAATCGTATTATCTCGCCTAACGTTATCATGCCGGGCTCCTTGGCGAGCAGAACCCCCCCCTTCGGGCCGCGTATCGTTTTCACGTAATTCGCTCCCTTGAGGGTGGTTATTATTTGCTCGAGGAATTTTTCGGGTATGTCCTGCCTCTTTGAGATGTCTTTCATCTGGGTAAGGCCTTTGCCGTACATAAGGGACAGGTCGAGTATAATTTTGAGAGCGTAATCGCCTTTGAACGATAACCTCATATGTTACCTCTCGATATCACGAATATCGCGTCCTTGGCAAAAAGGTTGGGCAGAAACCGCACCGCACAGCCTTTGCTGAGAAAATGAGATTCCAGTATCCTGTAATTTTTGTCCCGACAGAAATCCACAAAATCCATTATGCTCAAAAACCTCAAGTTCGGCGTGTCATGCCACTTGTAAGGCAGGGATTTCGTCACCGGCACCCTGCCGCCGAAAAAAAGCATGAGGCGCGCCTCCAGGTTAGCGAAATTCGGAAACCCTACTATCACCTTATTTCCCACCCTGAAGGCCTCGTCCATAAGATAATCCACTCTCTTTACCTGCTGAAGGCTCTGGTTGAGCACTATGTAGTCGAACGAGCGGTCCGGGTAATCCGAAAGCCCGCTGTCGATATTCGAGTGAAAAACACTCAAACCCTTTTCAACGCATTTGTATATGGCATTTTCGTCTATCTCTATGCCCTGCACCTTAGCGCGCTTTTCGTCAACCAGGTATTTCAACAGCTCGCCGTCGCCGCAGCCGAGGTCAAGCACGGTCGCCCCCTGCTCAACTACGCCGGCGATGATCTTATAATCAAGTCTTACTTTTTTATCTGCCATGGTCTTCCTTGCCAGCCTTTTCGAGAAAATGTTTGATCAGACGGCTCTCCGATTCGATCTCCAGGAGGAACGCGTCGTGCCCGTAGGTTGATTTTATCTCGCAATACACAACGTCAACGTGTTTTTTACGAAGTTCTTTTACTATATCTCTAGACTGATAGGATGGATAGAGCCAGTCCGATTCAAAAGAGATCACGAGAAACTTCGTGTCGAGCTCTTTTTTCCCGGCTATCAGTTTGCCTTCCGAGACGTCGAAATAATCCATCGCCTTGGTTATGTAAAGATAGGAGTTCGCGTCGAAACGTTTTACGAAAGTGTCTCCCCTGTAGCGCAGGTAACCCTCGACCTCAAAATCCGTCTTGAAAGAAAAGCTGTACCCGTTGTCCTTGAGTTTGCGCGAAAACTTCTCTTTCATTGACTGGTCGCTCATGTAGGTAATGTGGCCTATCATGCGCGCAACCGCAAGCCCGCGCTCGGGCTGAGTGTGGCCGTAATAATCGCCCTTGAGCCAGGCGGTATCGGCCATTATCGACTGTCTTCCGACCTCGTTGAAAGCTATCTGCTGCGGTGTGTGCTTCATAGTAGTTGCAATGGGTATCGCAGAACGCACCTTCTCGGGGTAAAGAGCTACCCACTCAAGCGCGCTCATCCCGCCCATTGAGCCGCCGGAAACACATAAGAGCTTGTCTATACCGAGGTGATCAATAAGATATTTCTGCGCCTTTACCATATCGGCTATAGTTATGATGGGAAAATCAAGGGCGTAATGTTTCCCCGTTCCCGGGTTTATAGATGAAGGACCGGTGCTGCCTCTGCAGCCGCCGATCACATTCGAGCATATGACAAAATATTTGTTAGTATCGAAAGCTTTTCCAGGACCGATCATGTTGTCCCACCAGCCGGGAGCATCTTCTCCCTTGTGGAACCCCGCCGCGTGCGCGTCACCCGTAAAAGCGGGTTCTATCAGTATGGCGTTAGATCTGTCATTGTTGAGTTCGCCGTATGTCTCATAGGCAAGCACTATAGGGCCGAGTTTTTGGCCGGATTCAAGCAAAAGCTCTTCGGGCTTGTTCGCAAACGTAAAATATTTGGTTTCGACTACACCTACACTGTTTTCCATTAATGCACTCAATAGCGACTATTGTCTATCTGTTTAATATAGAATAATAAAAATATATCAAATTGTCAAGGATAAATGGATATCCTACTGAAATTTAACCACGGTTAAAAGGATGGAACCGATCGATAAAAGGAGGGTGATTATATACATTAAAAGCACTACTTCTCTGTGCGTCCAGCCGAACGCCAACAACCTGTGGTGAATATGATCTTTGTCAGGCTCCATCAGCCCCGTCCCCTTTCTGAGCCTTCTGAAAATCGAAAGGGCTACATCAAGAATGGGAAGGGCAACAACGGTGATGGGAATGAACAGGGCAACGACAGCGGTCGTTTTCAACGTCCCTACAACGCTTATGGCCGCAAGCATAAACCCTATGAACAATGCCCCGGAATCTCCCATGAACACACGAGCGGGATGAAAGTTCCAGACTAAAAAACCCAGGCACGCACCCGCGAGTATCACGGCGAGCACCGCAGACAGCGTGAGCTGTTTCGAGAGGAACAACATCTGGTCGTTCCTCTGCAAAAGAGCGACTATAAAAAATGTTCCCGCCGCTATGGCCCCTATCCCCGCTGCAAGCCCGTCCAGGCCGTCGGCGAGGTTTATCGTGTTCATGAAACCTATTATCCAAAAAACCGTGACTATCTGGCCGACTATCAGAGGAAAATTAATGTAGTGACCGATCAACGGCACCGTCAGTCCGTACATCCTCACACCGTAATCCATAGCGATGTACGCCGCTATTATCATCGTTAAGAGTTTGGTCAGCGCCTTGACAGGTTTTTTGTCGTCTATCAGGCCAAGCACGAAGACAAGCAAGCCGCCGAATACCATGCCCCAGAGCTGTTTTTCAAGAGAGATATTTTTATAGGTGAAGGAAAGAAGAGCCATGAACCCGGGCACGAACCGGTAGAGAACGAAAACAGATAGAAAAAATCCGAGGAACATCCCTATTCCACCCCATCTCGGCAGGGGGACCCTGTGCACCTTCCTTGCTTTCGGGTAATCAAGTACGTCAAACTTGCGCGCGATGAAGATAGAGACCGGAGTGAACACCACGGTACCTAACAAAGCAACGATGAAGGCTATGAAATAGATCATATATTTTCAGCTGTCAGTCATCAGCTTTCAGCTATCAGCACAAATGTTGACCTCGCTGAAAACTGCCGACTGATGACTGCTGGCTTTTAGTACAGAGGAAACTTCTTACAAAGTTTTTCTACGCCCGCTT
>CAZSIW010000046.1:0-4840 GCA_964606755.1 uncultured Elusimicrobiales bacterium
TCTTCTTACTCATGGAGGGTAAACGTTTACGACCAGGCTCTTAACTACCCATCCAATACGCTTGTGTATACGATAGTAGTTGATACCTCGGCGCCCCCGGCTGTGCCAAACTATACGGCCCCGGGCAACAACTCCGCTTCGAACGGCACTAACCAGACATTTACGTGGCAAAGCGTTACCAGTCCCCCGGCCGGGATCATGAACTATACCTTACAGATCTCGACAACCGCTAATTTTTCAGCCATCAAATATTCTTCCACGACAGCCAATTCGAACGCCACGATCTTTAACATGGTACAGTCTTCGTACTCGTGGAGAGTGAACACACAGGACTATGCCCTAAACTATACCACCGGCACGCTTATTTACACAGTCGTCATAGATACAACCCCGCCGCCAGCTGTGTCTTCTTATACCGGTCCGGGTAACAATATTATTTCAAGCACAAACACCCTGACCTTTTCATGGAGCCAGGCTGTCGATCTTCTGTCCGGCACTTCGAACTACGTACTGCAGATATCCACGGCTCCCGATTTTTCAGTCATCAGGTACTCATCGTACACGCCTCTTACAACAGTGATCTTAAGCGGCATAAACGAATCTTCTTACACCTGGAGGGTGAACGTTTATGACAATGCCCTCAACTATACGACAAACACGCTGACATCTTGCGTGCTTGTTGACACAACTCCGCCTACACTTAACAACCTGCAGTCCGGAGATAACACCTGGCGCTCAACGAACAATGGAACATACGCTGTCTATTTCAAAGATGCGAACTCCGGAAGCGGCATAGCGGGGTTTGATGTAACAGCATCGACAAATCCTTCCGGTTCGCCTTACCTGTGCGCGTGGACAACCGTTCTCACCACAAATACTTATTTTTACAACCAGAACTGGGCGCTGCCGGCAGGCGTATGGAACGCGATACCTTCTTACAGCAGTTTCACTTACATTTCCGCCCGCGCCTACGACTTCGCGGCTAACACTACAACCTTTAGCAACGTATTCTATGTATTGAAAGACACTACGCCGCCCATCGTAATAGATAACCAGGCAGGTGACGACACATGGAGGAATCTGGGCGGGACTACTTACAACGTTAACTTTATCGACAACGAATCGCTTCTGCAGGGAGCTCAGTACATAGTGCGTGCCGGCACAAACACCACGGATACGCCCTGGGCATACGGATGGCAGAACATTTTCGGCTCGACCGGCACTGCTTCATACTCGACACCCTGGACAGTAAATTTCGGGAACCTGTCAGAGGGGACAAACTATGTGTTCGTGCAGTCCTCAAATACAGCCAATCTTGTTACCCAGTCAACTTATACTGTTTTCTATGTCAAAAAGGATATCTCCGCTCCTACCTTCAACAACCAGCAGGCGGGGGATTACACCTGGAGGAATTCTTCAGGCACGCTTTACAACTTCTTCTTCTTAGATGCCATTTCAGGCGTCACGACCGCTCAGTATCAGATACAGGATCCAAACAGCAACGTTATACAGAGCTGGACAAACATATTCTACAGCTCTTCGGGATACCAGAATTATTCATCTTCATGGTCGCTCGCGGCCGCTTCATTCAACCAGTTGTATGACGGAACAACAAACTATATTTATGCGCGGGCCACAGATGCGGCCGGCAACCTGGCTACCTATCCGAGCGCGGCGTTTTTTATATTGAAGGATACGAATCCGCCTAATGCTGTAATACCAACTACATATTTCAGGCATGCCCTGCAATGGAATATTGACAGCAGTTTCTATGACGCTCCTGTTCCAAACCGCGTGCCCGGCGCATCAGGCATAAACTACGCCCAGTACGAAATGTGGACCGGAGCCGGCCAAACAGGCGTGCAGACACAGGCATGGACTAACATATCCGGCATAACTTCCGGGACAACTTATTTCACATCGCCCTGGCAGGTGAATTTCCTGTCATTGCCGCTCAATACCACATGCTACGTATCGCTTAATGTCACTGATCTGGCTGGTAATACATCAACATACATTGACGCTTTCCGGGCGGTTAAGATCAACACATCTTCGCCCACTGTGGCGGACAGCCAGACAGGCGATTTCAACTGGTATAACTCCAGCGCATCCTTCGTTCCGCAGGCATACAACGTTAACTTTGCCGCGGGTCCGGACGTTTACATTACATCGGTCACTCTTACCGCATTTACCGGGAATGGCGGGTCAGGAACACAACTATTTCCAAACACCATAATCATCACGACCAACACCGCTTCCTACACGCAACCGTGGAGCGTGACACCTTCAACATACACGCCGAATTACTCTATCTGGAACCTTCTTAAAGAGGGGACAAACTATATCTCAGTTACAGCCTGGGACTCGATCTACGCTTCATCAACGTCTTATGATGTTTTCTTTGTCAGGAAAGATACCACGCCCCCGCCCGTTCCATCGCTTTCAACACCGAACAACGGGTCTTCGAGCAACTCGTTCGCTCAAACTTTCAACTGGTCAACATCAAACGATCTTACAAGCGGAACTACTCTTTACTATCTTGAGGTGTCGCAGCAACCGGGTTTCGGCTCGCTTATAATCAGCTCATATACCTCTAACATCTCTCTTTCGGTTTCACTGCCGAACCAGTCAACCTACTACTGGTGTGTAAGCGCCAAGGACCTGGCGGGAAACTGGTCGCCCGCTTCCGGAGCGTACAAACTTTGGGTTGATACGACTCCGCCTCCGGTGTCAAACCCGTCTTTGCCTAACAACGGAACAATGTCCAACTCGAATTCGCAGACATTCCAGTGGACGACCTCTGTTGACCAGTTCTCGGGTCTTAGCTCCTACACGTTACAGATAGCCACCTCGACCACTTTTGTGCCCGTAACATATTCTTCAACGACCGCCCTGACTTCGGCTGTTATGAATATCAATCAGGCAACGTACTACTGGCGCATCGAGGCAACAGATAACGCTTCAAACTATTCTTTCTCCACTTCTACGTTCTCAATTTTGATAGATACCACTCCGCCGCCGGCTGTGACGCCTTCTACCCCGGGCAACAGCTCGTTCTCCAACACCAACGCAATGACTTTCACATGGAACACGGTGACAGACCTGCTTTCTGGAACCAGCAACTATATCCTGCAGATTTCCACTGACCCGGCGTTCGGCAACATCAGGTACTCGTCCTCAACCATGGGTACAAGTATTTCCCTGAACGTCATCCAGTCTTCTTACTCATGGCGCGTGAACGTTCAGGATTTCGCTCAGAACTACACTACTTCAACAACACGATACTCCGTTGTCGTTGATACCACTCCGCCTCCGGCTGTTACTCCTTCTACTCCGGGCAACAACTCGTTCTCCAACACCAATGCCATGACCTTCACCTGGGGCCAGGTGACCGATCTGCTCTCAGGAACCAGCAACTATATCCTGCAGATTTCCACTGACCCGGCGTTCGGCAACATCAGGTACTCGTCCTCAACCATGGGTACAAGTATTTCCCTGAACGTCATCCAGTCTTCTTACTCATGGCGCGTTAACGTTCAAGATTTTGCTCAGAACTACACCACTTCGACAACACAATACTCAGTTGTCGTTGATACTACTCCACCTCAGAACGTGCCCGCTTATTCAGGGTCAAACGACATCATAACGAATATAAGCACACACTCTTTCACCTGGTCATCTGCCGCGCAGGATCTGGCGGGATTATCAGCCTATGTGCTTGAGCTCTCAACGGCGCCGGATTTCTCGATCGTAAACTATTCTTCAACAACACTTTTGACTTCGGCGACTTTCTATAACGTCAACCAATCCTCTTACTCCTGGCGCGTGAACGTGTTCGACAACTCTCTTAACTACTCTTCGAACACGCTTGTTTATACTCTTGTCATTGACACCACCGCGCCGCCTAATGTCGGATCTTACTCAACTCCCTCAAACCACTCATTTACGAGAACGCAAAACCAGTTGTTTACATGGGCAACAGCCCCTCAGGATATCCCGTCAGGGCTCGCCGGATACGTGCTTGAATTATCAACGGCCTCAGATTTTTCCGGCACTATCATTTCCTCCATGACAGCGCTTAACTATGCCACACTTAACCTGGCCCAATCAACTTATACATGGCGTGTCAACACGTTCGATTATGCCACTAACTATTCCACAAACGGACTTAACTTCACCTTTGATATTGATACCACGACACCGGCTAACGTGTCATCATATCTGGCCCCGACTAACAACACTTTCATACCTGTAAGGACACAGAACTTCTCATGGCTGCCTGTTGTGGCGGTTAACACTTACATCCTTGAGCTCTCTACAGCGCCTGATTTCTCCGGCGCTATCATTTCTTCAGCAACAGCTCTTTCAAGCGCAACCTTAACCGGAATCGTTCAATCGTCTTACACGTGGCGGGTCAACACCATAGACTCTGATCTTGTATACTCTTCAAACACTTTAAGATATACCCTTGTGATTGACACCACTCCGCCGCTTAATGCCGCCTCTTATTTCGGCCCGGCTAACAACACCGTTACCCAAACAAGAGCACAGTCCTTCTCCTGGTCAGGCTCAACTGACACGCCTGCCGGGGTCGCCGGCTATGTCCTTGAACTCTCTACCGCTCCTGACTTCTCGGGTACTCTGATATCTTCAGTAACCGCACTAACTAGCGCTAACTTAACCCTTAACCAGTCCTCTTATTCCTGGCGAGTTAATGCGTTTGATAACGCTCTCAACTATTCATCCAACACCCTTGTTTACACCCTTGTAATTGATACCACCGGTCCGCTTAATGCCGCCTCTTATTTCGGCCCGGCTAACAACACCGTTACCCAAACAA
>CAZSIW010000046.1:4940-10214 GCA_964606755.1 uncultured Elusimicrobiales bacterium
TGTGGGCTCTTACTTTACTCCGGCCAACAACACAATTACCAAGACAAGAGCACAGAGTTTTACATGGTCAGGAAGCACTGCTGCCCCTGCGGGGGTCGCCGATTATGTGCTTGAACTTTCAACCGCTCCTGACTTCTCCGGCGCTTTGATTTCTTCAGTGACAGCCTTAACAAGCGCAAACCTGACGCTCAACCAGTCCTCTTACTCCTGGCGGGTTAACGTGCTTGATAACGCGCTTAACTACTCTACTAACACCCTTGTGTATACCATTGTCATTGACACCACGCCACCGACAATTGACAACCAGCAGGCAGGTGACTTTACCTGGAGGAACTCGTCTGGAACGCTCTACAGCGTTTACTTCCATGACGCCCTGTCGGGCGTGACCACCGCGCAGTACCAGATAACATCCGATGCAGCCGGAAATAATGTCGTAACAGGCTGGACAAACATCTTCTACAACCAGCAGGGACAGCTTGACTACACCACTCCATGGGCAGTGACATCTTCGGTTTTCAACTCCATGCTTGACGGCGCCACGAACTACGTTTTTGCCAGGGATATGGACGCGGCGTCCAACATGACCACCTCCGGAACTTACGCTTTCTTTGTGTTAAAAGACACCGACAGTCCGGTGATACAGGTGAACCAGAACTACTACGCCCACGCGCTACCCAATTGGAACGTAAACGTCAACTTCTTCGACCGGACTGTAGCAGGGAGAACACCCGGGGCGTCCGGCCTTAACTACGCCCAGTACGAGATGTATACCATGCCGGGACAGGGCGGTACCCAGCTTCAGCCCTGGACAAATGTTTCCGGGCTTGTCTCAGGCGCCACATCGTTTACAAGCGGCTGGCAGATAAATTTCGCGGCATTGCCGCTTAACACTACCGGATATATCTCACTTACCGTCGCTGACCTGGCAGGAAATACATCCGTCTACATGGACGCATTCAGCGTGGTAAGACTGCCGGTTACTATTCCACAGATAACGAGCAACGAGACAGGCGGGGATTTGACCTGGTACGGTTCAAGCTCTACTTTCTTAAACAGGAATTACAACGTTACTTTTAAAGCGGGGCTGGACATTACGCTGACTACAATGACCGTGACTATCTTCAGCGGCCCGCTCGGAACAGGCAACGTTCTTGTGAACGAGACCGTAGTGATCTCGACAAATGTCAATTCCTATGCCGTGCCCTGGAAGGTTGCGCCGTCCACCTTCACTCCAGATTATTCCATCTGGAACGAAATGGTGGAGGGGACAAACTATGTCGCCTCAACAGCTTATGACAGCAACGGCCTTTTCAACACAAAATACGATGTCTTCTTTGTCAGGAAAGATACCACCGCGCCGCCTGTGCCGGCCCTTACATCTCCTCTTACAGGTTTCACGACAGCCTCGTACACGATCAACTTCTCCTGGTCGCCCGTCACGGACCTGTCAAGCGGAACCACTCTATACTATCTCGAGGTTTCAAAACAACCCGGTTTTGCGCAGGACGTTATAAGCTCTTACACAGCCACCACTTCGCTTTCCGCAACATTACCAGGTGAAGCAACATACTACTGGCGCGTCAGCGCGAAAGACCTTGCCGGCAACATCTCTTTGCCTTCAGCTTCTTATAAACTCTGGCTGGACACAACGCCGCCGACGTCTTCCAACCAGGTTTCGCCTTCCAGCGGCACGGCGTTCAACTCTACGCCAGTGCCATTCCAGTGGACGGCGTCAATTGACGCCTTTACCGGGCTTAAGAACTACATACTGCAGCTTTCGACTTCCGCCGACTTCGGTTCAGTCTGGTACTCATCAACAACGGCTTTGACGAGCGCGTCAGTCAGCCCTATACAATACGTCTATTACTGGAGAGTCGCATCCCAGGACAATGTTTTGAACACGTCCTACTCCACGTCAACTTACGTGTTGATAATGGACACCACGCCGCCATCGGTGCCTGTGTTATCAAGCCCGCTCAATTTAACCACGAGCTATATGAATATTAATTTCCAGTGGCTCGCTTCAAACGATTCCGGCGCATACGGGAACTCAGGCGTTTTGGGGTACGATTTCTATCTTTCGACTACTTCTGCTTTTAATGTTTTCACCTCGTCATCTTTTGTAACCGTCACATCTTGTACGGCATCGGTGCCATCGCAGGGCACTTTTTACTGGCATATAAGAGCAAAAGATAACGCCGGGAATTATTCCGCCTTCTCGCCGTATTATTTTGTACTAGTAGGCACAACAACGCCCACCATCACCAATAACCAGACAAGCAGCAACCAGTGGAAAAACAGCGGAGGGGACACTTACAATGTCACCTGCCAGGATAATTATTCGCTCTTAAATTCTTTCCAGTATGGAGTTTCCACTTCGCCCTTAATAGGGACTGTAACATCATGGACAACTATCGCGTCCAACATAAACGCCCAGACCTATACCACGCCCTGGAGCATCAATTTCAACGCGCTCACACAGGGCGTAACAAACTATGTTTTTGTCTGTGCCACTAACAATCTTATGCTGTCAACGACCGCGTATGTATTCTATGTTCTAAAAGACGTGATTCCTCCGGCGATAAACAACAGCCAGTCAGGGGACAACACATGGAGGGCGTCGAACTCAGGGTATTACAACGTCGGTTTCCAGGATGCAGGCGGGTCACAACTCAGCTATTTCCAGACCAGGATAATGACCGGGCAGGGACAGACCGGTAATCTTGTGGAAGACTGGACCGTACAACAAAGCACGTCTTTGATAGCGGGTGTAACCAGCTATACAACACCCTGGCAGCTCAACAATACAAGCTTTAGCAAGATGCCCGAAGGCGTCGCTTATGTTTCTATTATGCTTTTCAACAACTCGTACTCTACGGCGCTCGGCTACAGTTCGGCAGAACAAAACGATATTTTCTATGTCAGGAAGGATACCACGCCGCCCACAATAACAAATAGCCAGGCGGGGGATAACACCTGGCGGAACTCCAACTCCGGCCTTTACAACGTGAGTTTCAACGACGCCGTAAGCGGCTCAGGACTTTCGGGGTTCGACATAGTCACTTCGACTAACAGCAGCCCTATGCCGCAAACCGGCTGGACGACCGTGGCGTCAGGAATAAACCTATACTCTCACAGCCAGACATGGAGTTTGCCGCAGAGTGTTTTCAACTCTATGCTGCCTGCTGCCAACAATTATGTCTGGGTAAGGGCTTACGATTACGCGAACAACACCACTACTACTACTGCGCCTGCTTTCTATGTATTGAAAGATACCGTGCCTCCGACTATCTCTATTTCCGCAAACCTTCTGGCCGGAGACACAACATGGCGCTCGATCAACAACGGGGTTTATGGCCTGACCACTGCAGATACTGGCGGCTCAATGCTTAACTCTTTCCAGCTTCTTGCATCGACAGCCGGTTTCGGGGCACAGCCGTATATTTTCAACTGGACAGACTCCGGCGCGGGCATTTACGGCCAGCAATCCTATTCAGGCGGGTACAGCCTGCCGAACGCTTTGTTTAACCTGCTGTTGCCTGGCACGAACTACATATCGCTTAATACATCCGATATAGCAGGCAACACAACGACCTGGATGAACGCCTTCTTTATACTTAAAGACACTCAGCCCGTCACAGCAATAGCCAACGCCCCGGCTTTCTCAGGCAGCAGCACTTTCAGCATACCCTGCACCATCAATGTCGGGGTTTCGGGGTTCGCATATTCAAGACTTTACTATACCACACAGTCACAGGTCCCTTACACATGGACATTGTCCACACAGACAATATCAAACCTCATAAACTTCACCGCTTCCCAACAAACAACGTACGGTTTTAACCTAGTTGCTTTCAATAACGCGGGGCTGTCAAGCCAGGCCGATCCTCCTTCTTCCAACGCCGGCCCGCAGTCGTCGACAGTCGTCGACCTCACGCCGCCGGCCATAAACAACCAGCAGCAGTCGGATAACACTTGGCGCAACGCGCCCAAGCCGGACGGTTACGCCGTTTATTTCAATGACAGCAACTCGCTTCTTAATTCTGCGCAATACACCATAGGTTCTCTGCCCTACGGCTCCGACCTGAAAGGCTGGACCTATATTTTCCAGAGCACTAACGTGGCTTCGTATAACTTAAACTGGAACATAGATTTCAACTCCTGCAAATCATCATTCAGCTATGTTTCGGTGAGGGTGTGGAACAACGCTGGTTCAACCGCCACCACCATCAATGTGTTCTACGTTATGAAGGACACCACGCCTCCTTCTGTTTCCATAGCGCCGTGGCTCCTTGGCGGGGACACAACATGGCGCAGTACAAACAACACCTATTACACCTTCTATGCCACTGACACACTTTCAGGGTTGTCAAAAGCCGAGTACAGGGTAACCCAGAGTTCTTCGGACTATACTTCGAACGTCATACTTGACTGGCAGACCATAGCTTCGGGCATCTCATCCCAATACTACAGCACCCCCTGGCAGGTAAATTTCGGCGGGCTCGTGCAATACACCACAAACTATGTATGGCTCAGATTAACCGACATAGCAGGAAATATGACTACCAGCTATGCTTTCTACGTTATTAAAGACACCACTCCTCCCACAATTGTCGATAACGAAGCTGGCGGAGATCTTGTTTGGCGCAACGCGTCAAAGACTTATAGCATAAATGTGTTTGACCCAGTGCCGGCCTCGTTAAGTCAGCTTCAATATTGCGCATACACCCAGCCTCAGATGGGAGGCACGAACCTTATCCCATGGACAACCGCAGCCATCAACCTGGGAACGACCTATTACACACAGGGTTTCCAGATACAGTCTTTCAACCTGTTGAACGAGGGCACAAACTATATTTCTGTAATGGCTACTGACCTCGCTGGGAATACTTCCACATGGATGGACGCATTCTTTGTAAGAAAAGATGTCTCCGGCCCCACAATAGTAAACAACCAGACCGGAGACAACAACTGGAGGGGGACAACGAATAACGGGACTTACAACGTGAATTTTGTCGACCTGATTTCCGGCGTATCCTACTGGCAGACCATAGCTTATACCGCGCCCGCAATGACTGGAAGCCAGCTGGGTTCCGGCTGGCTGACCGCGGTTTCAACCGACACGAATTCCTATACGCTTCCATGGCCTATGAACAACGCCGAGTTCAACAACCTGCCTCAGGGCAAATCTTATATTTCAGTTCAGGCTTACGATAACGCCGGCAACGTTTCAATATCCACCGACGCTTTCTATGTACTGGTTGACACAACGCC
>CAZSIW010000047.1:0-10121 GCA_964606755.1 uncultured Elusimicrobiales bacterium
GATGGCGCCGGTCTTGAAAACCGGTGTAGGGTTTACTCTACCGGGGGTTCAAATCCCTCTCCTTCCGTTGATACTCTAGTATGGAGAGCGGGCAAACTGCTTTGCCCGCGCAGGGATTTGAAAGTCGCAGCCTTGTCTGAGTTTCCCGAAGGGAAGGCGAAGACGGCGAGACGGGGCCGCTGTTGCGACGAACAGGAGCAACAGACAGCGGCGGGCACCGCAGCAGAGCGAGGATGCCCCGGGTTGCGAAGCAACGCAAAAAATTACCGTCAGGAAATTTATTCGTGACCAAATCCCTCTCCTTCCGTTCTGGCTTCACGGGTCTTCCGAAAGATGAGCGCACGTTTAAGGAATTAAAATGATCAAGATCTTAATTCTTGCGATCGTTGCCGCTGAGATAATCCTGGCTGTTTTTGTCTGGTTGAAGAACAAAAGGGACCCTCGGAACATAAGCTTCGCCGGGTTTTCCCTGTGCATGGCCCTCTGGAGCCTGTCGTTATACGTCATGTGGAACACCCATGACATTTACCTATTGAATGTCTGGGCAAAATTGTGTTATGTAGGCCCCATATTCGCCCCCCTCTTTATACTTTATTTTGTAAAAACCTTCCCCGAGAAAGACAAGCTTAAACTGGACCAGCAATTAAAGTCAGGGCTTTTCATAGCCGCCCTGCTTATCGTTCTTAACCAGCTTGGTTTGATCACTTCCGACTACAAAACCGCAATAACGTACGTTAATCACCCTCTTTACTACCTGCTTTTCAGCCCATATTTTGTTGTTTTCCTTGGGTCGGTATTCGTTGTTTTGTTATCGAAATTAAAGACCCTCCAGGGAGTGAACAAAAGCCAGGCCAGGTTCGTTTTATACGGTTTAGTGTTGGCGTCAGCTATAGGATGCTCTTTCAGCCTTTTCCTGCCGATGTTCGGTTATGCCAATTTTAACTATCTGGGGCCTCTGCTGGGCGGGCCCTGTTTTGTTTTCTTTATAGCCTACGCCATAATACGATACCAGTTCATGGATATCAGGATAACCATAACGAAGACGGGGATTTTCCTTAGTTTATACACCGCAGTTCTGGGTATACCGTTTTTGATAGGATACTATTACAGCTGGATATTTGCCATCGTGATAATGTTCTGCCTGGCGTCCCTGGGGCCTCTGATTTATGCGGCCCTGGAACAAAAAGCGGTGGACATTATTTTGAAACGGGAGAACCATTACAGAAAGATCCTTCTTGATATTTCTAAGGGCATCAACGAGATCGAGGACCTGAACAGGCTCCTGAAGCTGATCGTATACGTTATCAAGAAAGTTATCGGCATACATTTCGTGGCGGTTTTTGTCGCAGACGAGAAAACATCGAGCTACAAGATGGAAGTCGCCAGGAACAAAAGCTCTCTTTATTTCTCCAGTTATTATTTTTCCAAAGACCATCCCCTTATAAGCCATATTGAGGAAATGAATGCTCCGTTTACGGCTGACCGCCTGCCGCAGGATCTTTTCTTTTCGCTTACCTTTACTTCCGCCAAGATAAACCTCATTGTTCCCACGTATATAGAAAAGAAACTCATAGGCTTCATAGTTCTTGGCGAGAAACGCGACCTCACATCGTACAGCCCCGAAGACATTCACATTTTTGAAATACTCTCAAGACAGATAGCGCTCGCTATAATAAACTTTCGTTTTCTCGACGAATTTAAGATGACCAACGAACGCATTTTTGCCGCTGAGAAGCTCGCCTCAATCGGCGGTATGGCAAGCGGTATCATCCACCAGATAGGCAACAGGCTTGCGCAGTTCACTCTTGCGGTCAAGCAGCAGAAAACCGCGGCCACGCGCCTCCTCGCTTTGGCGCCGGCAAATCCCGATCTCAAGCAGGGTATTGACGCGCTCAGTCAATATTCGTCCATTATAGAGCAGAACGTCACCTCTCTCGGCGAAATAACATACGGGATACTGAACTTCACCCGCGCGAGAATAGAAAAAGGGTCTAATATGTCGGCGCCCTTCTCTCTCAGGGAGTTGATCGCCCTTACGGTCGCCCCGCTAAGAGTGAAGCACTGCATCAACGACGCGTTTCCGCTCGAGGTAGAGATCGCTGACTACGATATTATTTATGGGATAAGATCCCAGGTCATGGAAGCGCTTTTGAATATTTTTGACAACGCCTACGAGTCTACGGAAGAAAAATACAATTCCATCCAGACGCCTGAAGAAAGACTGAAGTATATTCCGAAGATCCGTATCAAACTGGAGCTTTCCCCCACGGTTTCCAGAATAGTCATCAATGACAACGGCATGGGTGTTTCTGAAGATGCCGCGAAAAAGATGTTTACCCCGTTTTTTACCACGAAGTCGAACTCGAAGAAATCGGGCACCGGTATAGGCATGTATGTTGTTAAGAGAATGATAGAGGAAAATATGAGGGGTAAGATCTGGTTTTCATCGAAAAAGATAGAAGGTACTACTTTCTACATCGAACTGCCGGCCAAGCCCGCCTAAGCGTTCCGGCCGCTGCTTTTTTTTAATTTTTCGTATCTTACCTTGTCCACGGCGATCTCTATCCGCTGTTTGAACAGGCCCACGTCAAACGGTTTTGTAAGATAGTCCATCGCGCCGCCTTTTATCGCATCCACTGAATCCTGCATCTCCATCGAATGGGTCAGAACGATAATAACGATACCAGGATGAAGTTTTTTGAATTTTGGGATCAATTGTATGCCCGTCAGGTCTTCTTTCAGATAAAGATCCAGAAAAAGGATATCAACGTTCTTTTTATCAAGGTAGCCGAATGCCTGTTCCGAATTTGTCACATAGCTGCAAGCGTAACCCATGTCTTTGATCATCCTGCAGTACAATGAGGCCTCGTCTTCATGGTCCTCGAGCACAAGTATTTGAATGTCAGACATACATGCCCTCCCTCTCCGTTCACTTGCTTCCGGGGCCCTTTTCCGCTGATAAAGGTAGCGCCAGCAGGAAGGTCGTGCCTTTGCCTTCTTTTGATTTAACGTCTATAAAACCGCCGTGCAGTTTGATTACTATCATCGACAGGTAAAGACCGATCCCCGTTCCGGATTTTTTTGTCGTAAATTTGAACTGGAACAACTTCCTTTGTGTCTCATCGCTCATGCCCAGGCCGTTATCGCTTATCAGGATGTGGACGTGCCCGTTCTCGCCCGGTTCAACCTTAAGACCTATCTTTTTATCAAAACCCGCGGGCCGCCCAGCCATTGATTCGGCGGCGTTTCTCAACAGGTTCTTGAAAACCTGCAGTATGAGTCCCCTGTCACACAGAACGGACCAACTCTCATCGGGCACAGAATAATTCACTTCAACGTTGCCCGGTTTTAACAGATAACTGCTCTGGAACACCGCGTCCTGTAGCATTGTTATTATGTTTTCGCTCTGCACTCTGCCCAGCTCTGTATTTTCCAGCCGCCTGGAGATATCCAGAACGGACTTTATCGATTCTATCGCCGGTTTCAGGCTCTTTGTCCCGTTCCACATCTCCTTAACCTCGGGTTTTGCGTGCGAATAGTACTTGTCATAAAGTTTTTGAAAATAATACTCTGTGCCGGTCAGAAGAGAAAGCGGGTGCCCGACCTCGTGCTCGATGATAGCTTTTAGTTTCGAGATCTCCTTTGTCTTGTGCTCGAGCGTCTTGCAAATATTCTGCATTATTATTTCGTTCTGTCTTCTGATTATCCAGTGGTTTATCTTTTCCTTCAGGATATATGTATTGATGGGTTTCAGTATATAATCGGTCGCGCCGATCTTCAGCCCCTGAAATTCCTGCTCGGAGTTCGCGTAGGCCGTTATGAATAGAAAGGGCATGTGGCTGTAGCTTTCGTTCATAAAAACCCTCTTGCAGAACTCGATTCCGTCCATCACCGGCATTTTTATATCGGAGAGGATAAGCGACACTGTGTCTTTGTACAGCTCAAGTTTTTCGAGGCCCTCTTTGCCGTTCTGGGCGAATACGAGGTTGTAGTCGCTCATCAGCCCTTCGATAACTATGTTTATCTGGCCGGGCGTATCGTCCACGATCAGAAGAGTAGGTTTTGCCGGGTTTTTGTTCTCGTAATCCTCCAGGTTTATCTTGAACGCTTCCACCTGGATAAGCTTTTCAACGCCGTCCTTAAGTTGCCTGAGCCTTTCCTGTTCCCTGCGCTCTACACCCGTGCGCCTCTCGTTCGCGGCTCTTCTATCGGACGCTCTTCTGTTTTCTCCTTCGAATATTTCGTTTTTGACTTTCGCGTTCTGGTCCACATAGAGAGGGAGCTGATACCTGAAAGTCGTCCCCGCCCCCTCCTTAGATATCACTTCGATCTTCCCGTCAAACCTTAGCAGCGTCTCTTTTACTATGCTGAGCCCGAGCCCATACCCCTGAGGTTTTTGTTCGTCATGCGCCTGATACTTTCTTTCAAAAATATGTTTTATCTTGTCCGCGGGTATGCCGACGCCGGTATCGGACACCTCGGTATAGACGTACTCTGTATCCCTGTATATCTTCACCGAGATGTTGTCGCCGGGTTTTGTGAACTTGAAAGCGTTCTGTATAAGGTTGCCGAAAACGCGCTCAAGCCACGCAGCGTCAACCTGCACGACTATCCTCGCGTCTACTGAACTTAGGGTGTAGTTGATCTCCTGTTTCTGGGCGTTGCTTTGGAACAGGTGAAAAAGATTTTTCATGAATGGCACGTAATCGTAGCACTCAAGCTTCAGTTTGTCTTCGCTGTCCAGGATTGAAATGGAAATGAGCTTGTCAATGAGGTGGTTCAACTGCATGGTCGACCTGTGAATAAAGTTCGAGCATTTCCAGACGTTTGTGCCGGGCACTACGTCGCTCTCGAGCAGTTCGGTATGCCCCAGTATTACGGACAGAGGTGTTTTAATATCATGGGCGATGTTCGCGATAAATTCTTTTTTCGCCTCCTCGCTTACCTTGAGCTCTTCGTAGCTTTTTTTCAGCTGTCCTGTTTTTTCTTCGACCTTTCTTTCCAGGGAGAGGTTCAAAGCGGTCAATCGCGCGTTCATGGTGATGAAGTGCGCCAGCACAAAAAGTAAAAGCGACCCTATAATAAAAAATACACCCACGGGATAAAGCATTATGTGCAGCCGGTCCAGGATGCCGGGGTAGTTAAGCATGTAATCGACACTGGCCGGGCAATACACCAGCAGCGCCACAAACATGTATTTGACCTGGTTTTTTAAAATGGGATTTTTTTCGTAAAAATATATTTTCCCCAGCTTGATGATCATATTGGATACCGCATAAACCACGAGGCACATATATAAGACATGCAGCATGTTCGCTTCCGGGTAGTATCCGAAATAGTACGTGTGATAACCCTTAATGAACAGGTTCGTCGTCCACAGGCTTATAAGGAAAAGGACACCGAACCCGTACATGTACTTCAAGCTTTTGGATTTCACGTTCAGGTAATCGCACACGCTCTCATAAAAACTAATCGGCAGGAAGATTATTCCGGAATAGCCTATTTTGACGATCAGCGTCGCATAATTAGGATTGTTTAAAAAGAAAAGCCAAAACCAGCAGAATTGCCAGTGGAAAGTGAAATAGCAGAACCTCATGAAAGATTTGCTGGTTTCTCCCCTGCCGAGGAAATACACCGCCAGGCCGACCCCGATAAATATTAGAGAACTGAAAAGAGGTAAAATCGCGTGAAAAACGTTCATTCACGAACCTCTTGGTAAAATTCCAGATAATCGAAAGCCTTGGGCATTTTAATCACTTTACCCTGCCTGTTCACGCAGCAGAAATCCTGGTACCCGTCTCCTATCAGGACGCCCGTGGCTTTGTTCTTGAACCTGATGTTAAGCCTCATCTGGCTCGCCTGTATGTTCGACGTCGTAAGCTCGGCTATTATTATGTCGCCGAAATACGCGTTGTTAATGTATTTATTATAAGCGTCTATCGTTACCAGCCTGTGTCCCGTTTCATAAAAATACTGATTCGCGTTCGGTATATGCGCGAGCAGTATTCGTTCTCTGACGATACCCTGGAACTGGAAAAAATTAGCGAAATAGACATTCCCGGTCGCGTTCGTGTCTTTCAGGGTAACGTAGATCTCTGTCCTGAAGACCCTGTCTTCGCCGAACTGCTGCATCTGTTCGATCTGCTTATTCATGTACGCGTCGAAAATATCTTTTTTGGATTCCTCGATGCCCAGGACCCTGAAACCGACACCGTTCTCGTTCGACCACTGAGGATGGCAGCTGAGCTGTACTGTTTTGTATTTATTGATCTGGAGGGTAACGTTGAATTTTTCTTTAGGGATAGTCGTTTTGGTTTTGAGAAACCCGCCCGTCTTGGATATGTTCTCCACGAAACTCTCGTCGCCCTCATATATCGCGGGGATCTTCTTGCTTACTCTTATCTCCCGCGTCTTGTTGTCGTTCTGCCCGACGCGCTCGTAATCGATCTTGTGAAAATCCAGGTAGCCTTCTTTAAGTTTGATGACGATCTCGGATCTTTCCGCGTTTTTTCGCACTATCCTGCAAAATCCGGAATAAAGGACGTTTTCGTTGTCCTTGACCTCAAATATGATCTTATCATCCACGTTTATCTGCGGAATAACTTCGCTGCGAAGTTTTACTTTGGCGCTGCTTGACGTGAAGTCCTGTAACTTCCCGAGGTACGAGTGGGTATTGCCGTCGTCTTCAAAGCGGACTATACAATCCATCTGGACTTTTGGCACGTATCTCGGGGCTCTCGTTTTTTCGACTATCAGCCTGTCGAGAGTTTTCAACGTGTATTTGATGCCGATCTTGTACATGGCTTCGTCATAAGAGGAAATATGTATCACTTCCGCGGCGGCAAGGAGCACGACTACCCCGTTGTTATTATAAACCGTGACCCTGTCGAGATACTCGTTTTTTTTGAACATGCATTCATTTTTGAAGCACAAAAATGAAAGCCCGGGAACCGCGAATTCCAGGACTTGATATGGTTTCGGCTGGTTATTTATGGTACAAATTGCCTCGTTCTGAGTTTTTCTCAACGACTGGCGTTTTTCAACGGTATGGTTCATTTTTAACCCTCCCCCAAATCATATTATTAGTATTATACTATAAACTGCAGTATTAGAAGTATAATGTATATTCTTTCTGATTTCAATGGGATTTTGTTATAAATTAAAAGAGGGATATATTCGATCCGGGTTACGCTGTGCGAATACCAATTTGAGCGGCTTATTTGCCGTAACGTGCCTGGTTGCTATCAAGTTGGTTTTTATATCCCGTGTGGCGGAACTGTTTGTTTTGAAGGAAGGGGCTTATATTCGTTATAACGTTGTATTCATGGCGCCGCCAACGGGGGTCGAACCCGTGATCTCCGCCTTGAGAGGGCGATGTCCTGGACCACTAGACGATGGCGGCTCTATTTGTTTATTACTGAATTTTCAATGAGTTTTGAAACTTCTGTTTCCCGGGTCTCAACCGGAATTTCAAAAGTTTGACGGTTGTTTGACGGCTTTGCCGTCCACTCATTCAGCTTGTTCAGTTTTTCAATCTCTTCTCGCTTGCAATCAGGTGCAAAGTGCGCGTAGTATTTTTCAGTGATTGTAACACTGGAATGTCCTAGCCACTTGCTGACCTGATATATGTTCACTCCACTCATAACAAGATGACTGGCAAATGTGTGACGGAGATCGTGAAACCTGAAATCTTTTATGCCCGCCTTCTGGCAGGCTCTCCGGAAACCGTGAGACAAATAATCACAGCTTATAAGCCCGAAAACAGGCTCATCAGGTTTCTTTCCATTGCCATACAGCTTTATCAAAAATCTATAAAGCGTATCATTGACGGGAATGTGTCTAGGTTTGCTGGATTTTGTTTTTACAATGTAGATGTCCCTTATCGAGAGGGTAACATCATTCCATTTAAGCCCGTGAATCTCACTTTTCCTCATGCCCGTGTGCAAAGCACAGAGGTAATAAGGATAAATGCTCTCGGGCAGTGCTTCTTCCAGCCTTCCGATTTCTTCCCGTGCAAGCCATCTTACATGAGGCTTGAACTCTCTCTTGAGCTTTACTCCCTTCGCAGGATTATACCCCGCAAACATTCGCCACATATACATCTTGTTGAATATGGCTTTTACGAGAGCATGATACTTGTCAACGGTGGCTGATGATTTTATTGTCTTCATCCCCTTGCCGATACCCGGCAGATAACTGCGCAGGTTTTCTATATCAAGGGGAGAAAAATCAATCAGCCTCTTGTCGCCAAATATTCCGTTGAGGAGTTCAATTTTTTTCTTATCCTCGGCGTAAGATGCCTTGTGTTGCTTTGAGTGTTTTTCAAGGAACATTTCCGAGGCTTCTCTGAAGGTCATCTTCCGGTCACTTTCATAGCCGGATGTTAATTCCCTTCGCAGGTTTGCCTCGGCGTTTACTGCTTGCTCCTTGGACTTGAACCGTTTCCTATAGCTTTTCCCGCTATACTCTAAACGATAAGCCCAGGTTCCGTGTGAGGTGCGATGAATTGTCATAGGCAACTCCTTTCATCGCTCCCCGCCGTAGTTTCGTCTTTTTTATTATACAATTTATTCCCGGGAAGTTCAAACGGCAGACGGAGCTTTTTCTCTATCCACTCATCAATAAGCTCTTTCTTGAAACGCAGATATCTACCTAATTTTAGGTAGGGGATTCTCTTATGATAGACCCAATCATAAATTGTAAACCGGCTTATCTTGAGATAAGCGGAAAGTTCCTCAATAGTTAAAATCTGCGAATCCATTTCATTACCGCCTTTAAATCTATATTTATTGTTGATTCCTTAAATATCAAATATAGCACTGTGATCCTGCTCCCTCTGTACATTCTTAAGTCCCGGTTCGTTTGAAGAAAGTTCTTGAGGCCGTTCTCTATCAGGAAATATTATCTTTTTCAAAACATCAAGCGGGTACCCCAAATACCGCAGCTGAACCAACCCGTGACTGGAAGGCGTCTTGTATGCCGCAAACCCGGTATTCAAGTGACGTAACTCCTGCGGGTTAATTTTGTACACGTCAACGACTTTTTCGCTACCCATTTCCGCGCCTTCTAAAGTACCGCTTAACGCAACCTGCCGTGTAGTCTCAATACCGCGATAGGTTCCTACCTCGTTGCAAAAATCTTCCGCGTCATCATGATTTGCCTGTAACACCAAGTGCGTTTTTGTGTTTGTTTTGACTTGCCCGTCATGGTGCGGGCTTATTGCTTGCAAATCGGCGTTGCTCTGGTGCGCTATCGTAACCATGAACTTTGCTGACCTACCCTGCGAAAGCGTCAATGCAAATGCTTCTGTCCCAAATACACCGTATTCATCTATATACACACCAAACCCGTCTCGTTCATCGCTGTTCTGTTTCATGCCGTTTAGCGTATTTAAATCACCCGTAATCATTCGGCCTAAGCGTTTACCGGTTTCACCGTAAATGAGCACATTCAGGGCAAAATATACTATCTTCTTTTTGTCGTATGCCTCAAGTAAATTGATCTCTCCGGAATTAAAAAGATGGCTGAACTTTGTGTACATCAGTAAACTTATCTCAGCCTGTATACTAAGAATATTCTTCTTGTGGTCATCATAAAATGCCAGAAACCTCGGAAACTCAGCTGTCGGTTTATTTATTGCTTCACACAGCGTTCTTAGCGTGACAACCTGCCTGGCTGCTAAGAGCTCATCAAACAGTATCTGTAACCCGCTTTCGCACTCCCGTTTATAGTGCGGTTCCGTAAAATCCATCGCACCGATTATCTTGTCTTTTAACTGCGTAGCATTGCCTAACGCAAGCGGGTTATAGGTGTTTGATTTTTCATGGTTGCTCATTGAAAACATCAGGAAATCTACTTTTCTGCCGGTCTCAATAGCCATTTGATAAATCGTCCGTGCCGTGGTTATATCGCCTTTTGCATCAACAAACACCAGCCCTCTACCCCGTTCCATATCCTGCCGTATCATCGGGAATATCAAAGACGACGTTTTCCCGCTGCCTGTCCCGCCAAGAATCTGAACATGCCTTAACCGTTCTTCATCCGTTATTATCACCGGCTTACGGTATTTGAAATCATACCCCAGAAACGTGAACCCGTACCCGTTTTTCTTTGCTTCTTTT
>CAZSIW010000048.1:0-10109 GCA_964606755.1 uncultured Elusimicrobiales bacterium
ATTATAACCATTATGCCGAAATTTTCATACAAGTCTTTGAGGACGCTTTTGTTTATATTATCCGGGTGGTATATCCTTATGGTGTTACATCCCATCTCTTTGAGAAGTCTGAAATCCCCCACCCGCATCTCATTTTCATCCTGGACGTTGTTCTCGTTCTCATCAACCCAGGAATCATAGGGCCCGTCCGGCAGTCCGTTGTTGTTCTCATCCGAGATCATCCACATGTTCATTTTTTCGGGCTTTGTGCCGACCTTGTCGGCGGAATACTCGACACTTTTTACTATATATGGCCTGCCGTCTACCAAAAGCTGCCATTTTCCGTTGTCATACTGTACAACGCTGACCCGGCCGCCTCTCTGCTGAACGATAGTCGGCTGAGGCTGTGCGTCGTCAGCCGAGCATGTTCCCGTAATAAAAAGAGACAAAAACACATAAAACAGGGCCGCCACAAAGTTGTATATATTATTTTTTTTCATCTTTTTTCCAAAGCTTCTGCAGTTCAAAATACGCCGGCCTCAACTGTCTCTCGAAAGGCGAGTGCGAACCGTCGCCCTGGGAACAAACGCCGAGCCACTCTTCATAACTATAACCGTCTAGAAATGGCATGCCGAACTGGGAGACCGTATCGTGTTTCGATGGGTCTGTAGCCGGGCCGCCTTTCCACCATTCATCGACCCACTCGAAAAGAAACCCGCCAAGGGCGTTACCCTGGCCATGCCCGGCAAAATTCTCTTCCATGTTTTTCCAGTTACCAACTAAATATTTTGCTTGACCCTCTTCAGCCTTTTTCTCATTCCACGCATGGTGATAGGCCGAACAACCGTACTCAGTAACCAGAACGGGTTTGCCGTAAACTTCCTTGACATCGCTCCAGAGCGACCCAAACCCCTGCTCGCCCCTGTAGGCGTTACAACCGAAGGCGTCAAGTTCTGGCGCGTTGGCGGCACACTGGTCAAGAAAAAGCGTGTCCCCGTTACAGATAGTTACCGGCCGTTTGTGCGGGTCCAGTTCCTTTATGTATTTTGCCGCTCTGTTGACGAACTTGTAATACGCGTCTGGCTGAAGGGCTGCCCTGCAGCCCTGTCCCTGATCCTTCCCCTGTATGCCGGGTTTCGCGTAGTTGTTCTCGTTACCGAGCACCCACATGAGTATATACGGCTCATCCTTATATTCCTCAACCATCTGTTTTACTCGTTCCAGCATCTTTAGCTGCTGCCCCTCATCACTATAATCCGTCCCCTTGTACCAGTCGGCGCCGGAGCCGATGCAGTACATACCTATCGGATCACCGATGACGTACATGAAACCGAACCTGTCGTAACCGTCTTTCAGGAGTTTCTTGTTACATCTATCGTGGTCGTAAAGCCTTAACGTGTTTACGCCCATGTCCATCATAAGCTTGAAATCGCCCACAGTCGGCTCGTCTTTATCCTGTTTGTTGTTCCTGTTCTTGTCCACCCAGGCTTCGTACGGCCCATCGACAATTCCGTTTTTATTGGTGTCTTCGTATTGCCAGTCTCTTGAGACATCGAGTGTCCTTCCTTCAGGGGTAGGATAGAACGGGGCCAGCGGCAGTGGGTTGGGAGAATAGACCATTCCCTTTATGTGGTAAGGTTTCGAATCGACCAGCAGTTCCCAGTGATCGTTCGAATATTTTACGAGGTTGACCTTGTCGCCGCCAGTCTGCTGAACGATCTTTAGCTTTGAGAGATCGACAGCTACAGTATTATCGAAATCCTTTTTGCCGGCAGGGACGAATTTGCCTGGGTTTATTATATAGATATCATTTTTCAAATCGTCGTCAAACCTGTTCTTGACGGTGATCTTGGCATCAACAAGTTTTATTTTGAGTTCGGGGTGTTCCCTGGTTATGTATTGGATCTTGTCTATGGCCACCGGGCCTACATACCAGGGGGTATTGTAGAAAGTGTAACCGACAGCTTTTGGGTAGTGTACCACAATCGCGTAATATGCCTTTATTGCCTGTTCAAAAAGCCCGGCTTTTTCAAGCGCGGTCGCGGTATAATAAAGTTTTACGCCCTGTTCTTCCTGCGCGGTGGCCCACTTGTAAAAGTTTGCCTGAAAATCATCAGTGTTCACAAAATCCCAGTGCTTACCCTCGAGCTTCTTTGCAGCTTTCATTTTTTTGTACTCGGGGTCTTTGTAGACGCTCTGGTTGTTGGGATATATCCCCTCTCCGACAGCCGCTTTAAGAGAGGCGATATCCTTGATGACGTATTTGTAATCCGCGGTGCCTACACCTTCAAAACTTCCATACTTATCATAGCGTACAACTTTTTCAATTCCCGGCTCGAAAAGCTTGAACGCCGAACTGTATCCGCTGGCCGTTAAACAAAGTGAAAGCAAAAGCCAGCAGATCTTCTTTATCATACATTCTCCGGATGTGAATTTTATCGTTCTATACGCTTTACGCTGTACGCTAAAAATAAACTTCTATCTTATCAGCTTTCTGTTCTCTTATTTTAAGCGCTAGTTCCTCGGGCACGACAGGGCCTTCGATGGTATCCATGCCGTCGTTCGCCCAGGATATCTCTATTTTCTTCACGTTAAAACCGGAGGAGTAGGTATCGATCCTTTTTGAATTATGATAAGTAACGAGAGTCCTTGAGAGGAACATGAAAGAGAATTTCCCGTCTTTCGTGAAATAGTCTTTCGATATCGCAGGGTTAAAAACAAGCGAGAGCTTGCCTTTGTGGTCAACCCTGAACGGGTTTTTGCCGAGGGTCATCAACAGCCACATCTCAAGGAACTCGGCCGTAGCGCCGCTCAGTCGCGCCACGCAGCCTCTGCCCCACATCTTCTTGTTCGGGAAAGCGCTTGAGACTATAAAAGACGAGTTCTCAAGAATACTCCTGCCGTATATCTTCGGGTCCAGAAAACAGCTTCCGACTTTCGCGAACTCCTCAAAGAACTCTTTGTAGAGCCCGACCCTTATAAGCTCAAGCAGGTATTTATATTCCATGTGCGTCCAGATAGACTCGTTCTCAAGCCAGCCCGGAGCAAAAACCGTGCATCTGCCTATATCGGTCGGCTCATTCTTGAGCGAAGCGTTTAACTTGTACATGCCAAGCGTTTTGTCATAGAGCGCGCTTTTTTTGACGGCCTGGTGCAGTTTCCTCGCTTTCTCTATATTCGTTTCGGTTTTCATGTAACGAACTTCGCCCTCAAGGAAATGGGATAGAGGCCTTTTCTTGAATTTGTTTATCCACACGAGCTGATGGCCCTGATGGCTGAGCTTATTGACCTCTTTGAACTCTGCGGCTTCAAAAGCGAAGTAAGTGTAATACAACCCTGTCGTCGCATCGTAGGCCTTATCGATTCCTCTGTTAAGCTTGGCAAGCGCCGCCTTAAGAAAACTTTTGAGCTGAGCGTACGTGATTGTTTTTTCCACACCCGTAACACCCATGTTTGACGCCATCCTGAAATTCTCTTTAAGCACGGAGGCCTTGTCCCAGAACCCGTAAGGAGAAAGGGAGCTGTCTTCCAAAAGCCCGTTGAGGCCGGTAAGGAATCCGTATATTTCTTCCGAAAGGTTTATTTGATAGTCATCCTTGAGGCCGAATTTTCCAAGGTGGTCGATGAGGAACTGAACGTTCCTCTTCAACTCGAAAGTTTCCGGTAGGGATGAGCCGAACACGCCGGGAAGCCCGTTCAAAGCGTCGTACCAGCCCGGTTTGTCGCCCTCGAGCTCAACACCTATTCCCTCCGAGTCCAGCGAAGACATTTTGTTTATTATAAGGCAAAGCAGCTTGCCGAGAAGGTTGGATTTATATATCTTGCCGTGATGCCCGTGTTCTCTGACTACAGACTGGTTCGAGATTCGGTGTTTTATCTGGGCCTGTTTGGCCTTATCAAGGACCACGGAGCCGAATTGCCGCACTTTACCCGCAACTTTGACATACCTTTCCGAGCGCGACACGACCACGAACGGGTTGTCAAAATACGTGAACTCCTTTTTGTCTAGAAGTATATCTTTTTCCTGTTCAGGATAAACGGCAAGGTAATTCTCAAGCAGGTCGAGATTATAGGTCCAGTGGTCCACCCAGTATCCCGAGCCGTGCCAGGCTTCGCCGTGATCAGCGACATCTATCTGCTGGGCGATCTCAAGAACCATGCTTAGGAACTCGTCGTTGGAAACTTTGAGCTTTATCTTTTCCTTTTCAAGGAATAGAAGCAGGCTGCCCGGCTCAAAATTTTTTGAGAAAAATTCTTTAACTCTCTTTACGTCCTTCGCGTCAACAGTCCCATTCAACAGTTTAATCATCGCGTCAGAACCTGAGTCTATCCAGAAAACTATGCCTTTTATGAGCAACGGGTTAAAACCGTCAAGCTGAAGCAGGTTGTAGAAAGAAAGGACGTTGTAGTCCTTTATGTTCGGGTTGAAAAATACGTCGCTTCTCTTATTCTGGTTAACATCGCGGAAGTTGCCGTTCCCCTGAGAATAGTAGGAAGGAGACAGGTAGAAGTTGTTGTAGTCGCGTTCCAGATCGCCGTGTTTTCTCGAGTAGACATAGAACACAACTTTCTTTGAACCGCCGTCCAGGATAACCGGTATGCCGCCCCTCAGCGCGTTATCGAGATAGGTCTGACGGCAGTAGAGGTCGAACTCTTTTTTCGAGGAAGATGTGAACATGGACCTCGTCACGCCCTCCACGACATTCTTGTTAGCCTGTACCTTGCGGTTGAAATAGTCTTCGGACTGAACTTTTTTAAAATAATCGTTAAGCTCGCCTTCGCTTGCTATGTGTCCGGCCATCGAATAAAGGGTTTCTTTAGCTTTCGACTTGAGCGTCGTTTTAAAATAGCTCATCGCCGAAGGATACCTGTTATCGGCATACTGGGATTTCGGATAAGAGAACTTCTTAGCCCTCACGAATTCGTTGGGCGAGCGAAAGCTTGTGTCTTCGCCAAAAACGACATCTGGGTCAATTATTATGCCGGCCTTTTTGAGATTGTTCCCCTTTCCGGTAAGGCCGAAATAGAAATGCCCCTTGGATACGGGATATACTTCCGGCTGGTCGTTTATCTCAACTTTTACGCGGTAGAACGGGACACCAGTCTTATCGAAATTCTTTATTGTCGCCCACGCCTGCGCGGTATTGGTAGTAAATTTAAGCGTCCAGTCGCTCATCCAGTAAGGGGTCACTTTCGGGAGGCCGTCGATGACCTCGATAGTCATCGGCTGTTTTGAAATATTCTCAAAATCCACTATTCTCACCAGGGCCGCCCTCGGTTCTTCGGGCAGGGTGAAGTAGCGCACGTTGGTCTTAAGGCCGAGCGTGTGGTTAACTTCTTCAAAAAGGAGTTCGTACGATCTTATGAACATCCTCTGGGTAACTTTGTATTTAGGATTAGACTCGTCGTTCGTGAAGGGCTCGTAAAATACCGTCTTACTGTTTGAAGTAACTTTTATAAACGTCCTGAAACCAAGGAGAGGGGTCATGCCGTACGCTTTTACCGCCGGGTTGAACTCCGTTATCGAGCTGTCTTTGCTGGATACGCCGAAACAGGCTACTCCCTGGCCGCGGTTACAATAAAACGCCCACATCGGTATACCTTTTAAACCCGAAATGCCGGGCAGGAAACTGGCGAAAGGCTGACCGTTGTTATAATTCTCAATAATGAAGGTGCCGTCTTCTAACAACTGGAATTTTGGCTTTTGCTCTTCCATCTCATAACTCCTTTTTAGTGTTGTATAGTATTAAACAATATGCTGTTGCCAAATCAACGTTTGACAACAGCACAAATTACCCTCATTATTGGTACATCAGATGCTTCATCTTTGATATACAGGTTTATTTGTTAAAGTATACTTTATTTCAAACCAAAAATCAATTAAAAAGTTACCCACAAAAAACACAAAACACCTTAAAAAAGAACGTCATTCACGTTTACGGACAAAAGCCATCTACATGGCGGCTTTAAGATCAAATACGCTTTCTATGTTTGTCACAAGCGCGGCATTTCTAACCTCTTTGATATCGATTGCGTTTCTCCTGTCCGCGAAAGTATCAAGCATCCATGCCGTTTTGGCCACAGCGATCGCCATAGCAACAGGGTCGGGCGATTCTTTTTTCAATTCTTCCCTGAGCGCCGCCTCTTGCGCATATATCGCCTCGTTCACTTTGATATTCTTATCATCATCGGATATATCCCGCACTTTATCCAACCCGGCCAGTTGAGCGACCTCGATGTTTTTATCTTCTTTTACCAGGCTTTCGATCTTGTTATTGAGCCCATCATCTGTCCCTTCGATCAAGGAAACCACATATTTCAGCGAACTCACATAACTTTCATCCATCATGTTATTTTTTAAATTTCCGTCGAGCTCCGTCTTGCCATCAAAAAGAGCTCCTGCCAACCTCAGGTCGTCATTCGGGTTCGCAAAATGAGACTTTTCAAGAAGCGATTCCTTGTTTTTCCTGTATTGCACGAAAACCATTTTTTGCCCCAGCCCGCGGACAGCCCCCTGCAGTTTCGATGTGTCTTCAGACTTTAGCGCGTCCTGTAGGTATGCAGAAACCGCACTGAAGTTTTGCCCATCTATCTTATTGGCAAATTCCTGGGCCAGCGCTTTCGCTTCTTCCATTCTATGCTCATTGAACGCGCCGTTTATTTTCTCGATATCGCCAAAGCTCTTCGAATACTCTGGCACCAGTTCATTTTTAAGATTGAACATGGTCCTTAAAGCAATATCCTTTATCTGTTCGGGTGTCTTGGGAACAAAACTGCTCTTTAGATCGCTTAGCAGGTCACTCACACTGGTACCGACCATAAGCTTGCAGCTCTTAAGCAGACTTTCAGCCTCAGAATAGGTTGCGAAAAACCACAGCGGGAACACAACACCTTCCGGTGAAAACTCTTTGAGCCTATTTATCCTGTCTTTTATTGAGTTTTCCGTACCGACATCAGCTCCAGGCTCTGCAGCGAACTCTACATAGGCCCCTGCCTTCACCGCCTGAGTGATCGCGAGCGATATATTCGTATAATCTTTTTTGTCGTTCATTGAGTCCGAGATATCAACGCGCACGTTAAGCGGCACTCCGGCTTCTCTGCATACCTGCGCTGCAACATCGGAGACATTATTGACTCTCACCCTGACAAAGATGTTCCTTCCCGCCATTTTTACCACATCCCTTACAAATCCCCCGAGAGCTTCGGCGGGGACATCCTTCAGGCTTGTCATATCAAGTGTTATGCCTTTGACGTGAGTGTTCTTGCCGTTCTCATCGAGCTTGTCAAATTTAAAAGCGAGCATTTCTTTTATGCCGTTCAACACGCCCGCCTGCTTGTCCGGAGAGACCATGTCACCGGTAATACCAAGCTCGCTGACAACTCCCATACTTTCGGGATACATTTTTGCAAATGCTTTTCCAGCGAGCACCTGTTTTGCCGCGGCGGCGTTGAGATCGGAATCGCTGATACTTATTTTGTCCAGCCGCATTCCCAATTCCTGTTTGCTTAAACTGTCGAAAGAATCACCCAGCTCAGCCTTAAGCTTGTCCATCTTCATTTCAGCCTTCAGGTCGGCTTTCAAGCCGGATTTATCTATCTCAGCGTCAAGCCCTGAAATCTCTTTCGCGCTTATCTCCCCGTCTCCGACCAGAGCCGTGACCGCGTCTTTATTAAAACCTAATTTCTTCCCGTTAACAAATGTGAACAGCTTCAGCACGGCGTCGCAGCCGGCTTTGTCGGCAAAATCCAAGCCTTTGCCTATCAGCTTTGTGTCAATTTTGACCTGAGTGGTCATCTGAGACCTCATAACATCGTACTCGGTTTCAGCCACCCCTATCCAGTCACCTGCGATCCGGGCTATGCCCGAAGCGGATTCGCTCTCGGAGATATCCGAAATATGGGTTTTTTCACGAACCGAAGCGTACTCAAAATCCTGTTTTTTTATCTTGATATCGCCGTATTGGAGCACGACCGCTGGATACTTCATTCTGGAAGTAATGAATCTCGCCCCTCCAAACAACGACTTCAGGACATCCGTGATCGTCGTTCGTCTCATTGACTCCTGCTTTACCGGATCCGTAAAGATCGCTTCCACAACCATGCAGATGGCCCTGGACCGCATCTCCGCAGGTATCTTACCCTCACTGTCATTTATGAAAAATACATAACAACCGCCGATGGTACCCATGGTGACTGGCACCTCCGCATCGCCTATTTTTACGAAGAACGGTTTTCCCTGCTTATATTGTGAGATTTTTCCAAGATCATTCTTATAAGACTCGCTGTCGTTATAATATCTCACGTTTATGTTGTCGTAGGAACTGCTGTTGGAAGCCTCAGCCAGTTTCTCAAAACCGATATTACCTGTTATAACAGCTGTTTTGCCCGCCAGCGTTTTACCGCTCACTTTAGCAGCTTTCGGCTGGTTCAAAAACATCTTAATTATCCTGCCATTAACTATCTCAAAACCAGTTCTTAAGACATCTGTGGTATTTGCAATTCCAGATTTCGCACTAGAAACATTTTCTGCAAAGCTTAATTGCGAAAGATCGTTATTATTTAAAATAGGTGCAGAAGTCGTCGAATCATTACGCCACAGTTCATGATATTGTGAAACGATATCTGCCGTTATTTTTTCGAAATAATCATGCACTTCTGGTATATATCTTTCAAGACCATTCTCTTTCAGCAAATTATCTAGTGAAATACTCTTTACCATATAGCTGCCTTCCTGAGCAAATTCCAAATTTTGAGTAGTAAAACCTTCAAAATCAAAAGCTTCGACTTCTCCAGTCCTATTATTGAACCCATAGTTAATAATCATTTTAGAATCACCATCGCTAACACCTTTGCTCCACATATACTTTTGCAATTTAACAAATTTATCTAACACTGCCTCAACCTCATCGATCTTATCATTCTTTAGCAATGCAATTATTTCGTCTCCTATCGGCACTATTTTTTCTCTAAAAACAACGTTCCTTGCGATTGTACCATCTGGCAGTTTGAGGCCTTCTTTCAACCCCTTATATATCCTGAATTTATTGATATATTTTTTATCCAATCGGTTTACCAGATCAAGCTTATCGGCAGCAACCTCCATGAAATCTCTAGCCGCACCGGGACGTTGAACACCGGCAATCATTCCCGGATTATTCACCACATTAAAAACCAGGAAATTGAAACCGTTTTCCGATAAAATACTCAATCTCATGTCCTTCAATTTACTGATGGGAACAGTAAGACCTCCATCAATTTCTATGAACTCAGAATTATTCTCAACTATTTTCCACACTTTTTGTTCTTCGCTTGTCTGAATATCATGCTTATTGTTTCCAAAAAGCAGGTTATATATTGAATGCGTAAGCCCATACGCCAAATACGCCCCTAACGCTGTCAGTGCTATCGGCGCATGTAGGACCGCTAAACCTACCCCAGCCGAAATCGTCAACAGTGCTATCCCTATACCACCACCTACATGATATCCGGTAGCTTCTGCCTTCCCTAATATCTGGTCCTTCACATGCGTCGGAAAATCCCATAACGCTATAAACGGCGCTACAAACAGTTCTGTCGCACGGTCTATCTTCGCCTGCTTCTCTGCCTCTTCTTCTTTTGCCTTCCACCCAAATAACCCAAAGAATTTACGGCCAAACTCATACGTGCTTGTGCTGGTATATGCAGCTCCCACAGATGTTTGCTCTTTTATCGAAGTTATCAATGTGTTCAGGACAGCTACTTTGGACACAGCATTTAACGCTTCCGGTCTCATGGCCATCGCAAACTTTGCATTCGCCACTATCCCCTTAGGACTTATAGAATAAAGCTCTTTCGTGCTCAGCTCCCTGCCAAATACCGCTTTACTTAACACCTGGTACGTCTTCTGTAATTTATCCGCTTCTCCCATATATGCAGCATGGTTACTTGCCTCTTTGTTCGCCTTCTCCATATACGCTATGCTTCCACTTAGCAACTTCTGCATAAATTCCTTGAAATTTGAAGCATTTATCATCCTATGATCTGTCGCTCCCAGCGCCTCTGACTCATTCTGCACCTGCACGTACGATACCGCCAACCCCATCGCATCATACACCTGCTTCTCCAATTCCTTCACCAATCCACCTATCCTG
>CAZSIW010000049.1:0-9791 GCA_964606755.1 uncultured Elusimicrobiales bacterium
AAATCGCGTTTTGACAAAGACTCGAAAAGGATGGGCGATTATAACCATCTGACTCTTCTTTCCAAAGACCTTACCGGATACCAGAACCTGATGATGCTGGTCAGCCTGGGTTTCCTTGAAGGGTTTTACTACAAGCCGAGGATAGATAAGGAGATATTAAGGAAGTACAGCAAGGGGTTGATAGCGCTTTCCGGCTGTCTAAAGGGCGACATCAGCGAGGCGCTATATTCTGATGATGTTAAAAAGGCCGAAGCGCTTGCGGCTGATTACAACGACATTTTCGGCAAGGGCAATTTCTATATAGAGATAATGGACCACGGGCTCGAAGAACAGAAGAAAGTGAACCCCATGCTTGTGGAACTCTCCAAAAAGATGGACATACCTCTTGTTGCCACAAACGACTGCCACTATTTAAGAAAAGAAGATTCCTACGATCACGATGTCCTTCTGTGCATCGGCACCGGAAAGACAATAGATGAGCCGGACCGCCTGCGGTTTTCGAACAACCTTTTCTACTACCGGCCACCGCAGGAGATGATAAAACTTTTTTCACACATACCTCAGGCTATAAAAAGCACAATAGAGATTGCTGACAAAGTATCCATGGAGCTTGATTTCAGCCAGCTGCTTTTGCCTGACTACCCTGTCCCTAAAGGCGATACCCCTGAAAAATATCTTGAGCGGCTTTGCCGCGACGGGCTGGTGAAGCGCTACGGCACCGTGACGGAAGAACACACAAAACGTCTTGAATATGAACTCAGCGTTATCAACAAAATGGGGTTCGCGCCTTACTTTCTCATTGTGTGGGATTTTATTCATTACGCGAAAACTAACGGCATACCGGTCGGCCCGGGAAGAGGTTCGGGCGCGGGCGCGCTGGTCGCTTACAGCCTGGGTATAACCGACATATGCCCGCTCAAATATGGATTGATTTTTGAAAGGTTTTTGAACCCAGACCGCCGGAGCATGCCTGACCTCGACATCGATTTTGCGGACACGGGTCGCGAGCGGGTGATAGAGTATGTTATTAAAAAGTATGGAGAGCGCAATTGCGCTCAGATAATCACGTTCGGCTCTATGCAGGCGCGGCTTGTGGTCCGGGATGTCGGGCGCGCCATGGGGTTTACTCCTTCCGAGGGCGACAGGATAGCAAAGCTCATTACTCAGGGATCGAACATCTATACATCGCTTCAGACCGTGTCTGAGCTTAAGGCGCTTTCAAAATCCGATTCGAGGATAGAAAAACTGCTCCACACCGCGATGAAACTCGAGGGTTTAAAGAGGCACACGGGGGTACACGCCGCCGGCATGGTCATCGCAAAAGAGGAGATAACGAAATACTCGCCCCTGGCGAAAGGGTCGCATGACGTGACGACTACACAGTACGACGGGAACATCCTGCCGAAGCTCGGTATACTTAAAGTCGACTTCCTCGGATTAAGAACGCTGACCATCGTTGAAGACACTATCAATCTTATCAAAAAAGACGTCAAACCTGATTTTGACATAGACACCATCTCTCTTGAAGACAAGCCCACTTTTAAACTATTACAAGAAGCAAAGGCGCAAGGGGTGTTCCAGCTTGAAAGCCGCGGCATGAGGGACCTGCTCAGGAAGCTCAAACCTACCATTATCGAGGACATAATAGCCTTGAACGCGCTTTACCGGCCAGGCCCCATCGGCTCGGGGATGCTCGATGATTTCGTAGCCAGAAAACACGGCAGGATCAAGGTGCAGTACGATCATCCCCTGCTTGAGCCTGTGCTCAAGGATACCTATGGCGTAATCCTTTATCAGGAACAGGTCATGCGTATCGCCCAGGTGATGGCGGGTTTTACGGCCGGGCAGGCCGATGTTTTGCGTAAAGCCATGGGAAAGAAGATCCCCGAGATCATAGAAAAACAGAGAGAAAATTTTGTCACCGGCGCGAAGAAAAACAAGATAGACGCGAAACTCGCTGAAAAGGTTTTCGACCAGATAGTCCATTTCGGCGGTTACGGCTTCAACAAGTCCCACGCGGCCGCGTATGGTGTGCTTGCGTACAGGACGGCGTTCCTGAAAGCGAATTATCCGCTTCAATACATGACGGCCCTTTTGAACTCAGAGATCGGGCACTCGGCTATAGGAAAAGAGGACGAGGATTCTAAGATAGTTGGTTATATCCAGGACGCGGAGAACATGGGGATAAAAATACTTGCCCCTGATATCCGCAGCTCAGGCGTCAGGTTCGAGATAGAGGGCAAAAACATCAGGTTCGGCATGTCCGCGGTCAAGAACGTCGGAGAGGGCGCCTGCGAGGTGATTGTAGCGGCAAGGTCAAAGAAGGACGGAATTAAGTCCTGGGAAGATTTCTTAAGCTCGATAGACCTGCATGCCGTCAACAGGAAGGTGCTGGAGTCTCTCATTAAAGCAGGGGCGATGGATTGTTTCGGAGACAAGTTTACCATGACAAGGGCTGAACTGCTCGCAAAGCTGGACGACGCTATGCAGTGCGCCGGTTCGAACCAGCAGGACATCAACAGCGGGCAGGCGATGCTTTTCGAGATGGCCGAGATGAGCTCTCCCGGAGCTCAGAAAAACCTGAAAATAGAGCCCTGGTCTGAGCATACAGCGCTCGGATATGAAAAGGAAGTCCTTGGGTTGTACCTTTCCGGACACCCGCTGGCTCAGCACACGCATGACCTGTTGATGTATTCGCAGTTCAGGCTTGACAGAATACCGCAGGGAGCTGGGTCTCAGGGGAGTGGGGCCGGAGGCAGCTATTCCTATTTAAAACAGCCGCTTGTGCGCGTCGCCGGCATTATATCGACCATCAAAAAACTGGTCACAAAGGAGAAGAAAGAGCAGTACGCGCGTTTTAAGCTGGAAGATCTCTATGGCGAGATCGAGGTCGTGATATTCCCCAAAAGCTATAAGAGCGGGCTTGCCGAATATCTTGTGCCTAACAGTGTAGTGGTGGTAAAGGGAAGGCTGTCCGACCGTAACGGCGATATGGAGCTTCTGGCCGAGGAGATAATGTCTCTTGAGGAAGCGAAAAAGAAGATACCTTCTTTTTCGGGCCAGGTCTATATAAAGATAGCTTCACCGGGCCTTGAAGACGACGTTCTTGACCAGATAAAACAAATAGTGGGCAGGCATCCGGGCAAGTCGCCCGTTTACCTTGACATAAGCGTGCCCGGCCACGGCGATTATGTAGTGGAAACCGAGTACGGCGTAAAGACAGGCGCGGATTTTATAAAAGATGTGCAGAAGGTTTTGGGTCCGGAGTCTCTGGAGTTCAAGAGCTAGCGGACGCCGAAGATAAAGCAATATTTTAAATTCGATTTTGAGGTGAAAGGACTTCTATGATGACCACAACGATACTCGGGATTTTGGCTGGCACATTTTGTACGGTGTCATTTGTTCCACAGGTCTTAAAGATCTACAAGACAAAGAACGTCAGCGACCTTTCGATCATCACTTTTTCAATGTTTTCGCTGGGGGTTGCGTTATGGATGGCTTACGGTATTGTCCTTAACGACTACGCGATTATAATAGCCAACGGCATAACCCTGCTGCTTTCGCTTGTCATACTGTGTATGAAGTTCAAATATCAGGACAGTTAGCACACGCAATTCCGGCACTAATTGACAAACTATCCCAAAAAAGATAAAATTTTGACGGAAAATCTAAGCGAAAGCTTTCATTTTCTCAGGCGTCAGCCGTAATTAGCTGTAGGAGCAGAGATAGATAGTTTTATAGGAGGGATTATGAAACGTATCGGCACCATGCTTCTTTCTTTTGCCTTTGTCCTGGGGTTGTCGGCGGTATCTTTTGCCGCGGATGCCCAGCAGGCAGGCGACCCGTTCACCAACGCCACCATGAAGCTCAAGAGCAAAGACGTTAACGACCGCAGGTCTGCAGTAGGGCAGTTGACAAATCTTAGAGACGCCCGTGCGATCGATCCGCTCAGGGGAGCTCTCAAAGATAACGACCCGTTCGTGCGCTCGATGGCTGTCGAGGGCCTGGGACTGTTGAGGGCCGGCAGCGCTATTGACGACGTAATAGCTCTGTTGAGCAAGGACAACAACGAAAATGTAAGACAGAGCGCCGCAGTGGCTCTCAACTATATAGGTAATAGGAAAGCCGTGCCTGCGCTGATAGCGGCTCTGAACGACAAATCCAACGGCACCAGATTCGCGGCGGCAAATTCGCTGGGTTCTTTGCGGGATCCGGCTGCGATACCCGCCCTGACCGCCGGTTTAAAAGATATTAATCCGGGTATGAGACGTTCTTGTCTTTTTGCCCTGGGCAGGTTGGCGGACCCATCTACTCTTACTGCTATACGGTCCATGATGCAGGATGTGGATCCCGGTATACGTTTAGAGGCTATCAAGATATGCGGCAGTATGAAAGACAAAGACAGCGAATCCCTGTTTAAGGGTTTTCTATCAGATCCTGATGTTAAGGTGAAGGTGACAGCGGCAAAAGCTCTTGTTGACATAGGGTCAAAAGACGGGCTCGGCGCAGCCCTGGAAGGAATGTCCAGCCAGGAATCTTCAGTCAGGGTCCAGTCCGCTTTCATACTTGGAACCATAGGCGGTGACCAGGCCAAGTCCGCTCTTGAGAACGCTTCAAACGATTCCGATCAAAACGTAAAAGATGCAGCAAATGCAGCATTACAGAGGATCAAAGCAGCCGAGCCGCCGCAACCCGCTAAGAAAACAAGAAAACAGGTACAGCAATAATGGCCTGTTTAAAAAAGGCATTGCTGGTTTTTCTGGCTTTATGCTTAGCAGTGCCAGTGAGTCTATTAGCTGAAAACAACTATGCCATAGATACACCCACGACAGATATACTCGACTATGGCATGTACAACCTCAATTTCAGGCTTTTTTCGAATGGCGGTATACTTACGCGGCTGGATTTTGGGGTCTTTAAGATAGTCAATCTGGGTTTTGGATGGGAGACGAGCGACGTTATCGGCACACAGGACGTTTCCGTGGCTCCGCCGGCTCTGTCTATCAAAATAAAACCCTACGATGGCGGGATCGTTCTTCCGGCCCTGGTGCTGGGTTATGACGGTCAGGGTAATTTTTATAACAAGAGTACAAACGAATACACTGAGAGAGAAAAGGGTATATATGTAGCTCTTGGAAGGGAAACGGTTATCCCCGGGCTTAAGCTGACCGCCGGGGCGAACATGTGGGATTTTCAGACTAACACAGTCTACGGTTTTGTGAACGCCACGATGAACCTTGAAGACAAGTTCATGATAATAGGCGAGTGCGACAACATACACAGCGGAAACGATGATCGTATAAACGCGGGTTTTAGGATACCGATAACAGAAGCGCTCAGCATCGATCTGGCCGGAAGAGACATAGGCGCTCCCGGAAGAACCGCTGAAAGAATTATCAGGTTGAATTACATAGGGAAGTTCTAAGAACAAATTAAGAAAATTACAAAATTATGAAGATCAAAAATTTTCATAATATTCGTAATTTTTAATTTTCTTAACCGGGAGTGATAATTTAAATGGCACACGATATGTCTGTTTTAGATTTCGAAAGGCCCATCGTAGACCTTGAGAAAAAGATCGAAGTTCTTCGCGCTGTGACCCAGAAAGGATCGCTTGACGTCTCGGGACAGATAGCGGAACTCGTTCAAGAGTGCGATGAGATGAAAAAGCAGGTCTATGGTTCGCTGACGCCTTGGCAGAGGGTTCAGTTGGCGCGCCATCCCAAAAGGCCGTACACAGGCGATTACATTAAACAGATATTCACTGATTTTATAGAGCTCCATGGTGACAGAGCGTTTGCCGATGACAGGGCGCTAGTGTGCGGGATAGCAGAGCTGGACGGCATGCCGGTAGCTGTCATAGGCCAGCAGAAAGGCAGGAACATCCAGGAGAACATGGAGCGCAATTTCGGCATGGCGCATCCCGAAGGCTACAGAAAAGCGCTCAAGGTGATGAAACTCGCGGAGAAGTTCGGGCGTCCTATCATAACTTTTATAGATACGCCGGGCGCTTATCCCGGGATAGGCGCGGAGGAACGCGGCCAATCAGAAGCTATAGCTAAAAATTTAAGAGATATGTCTGTTTTAAAGGTACCGGTCGTGAGCGTTGTCATAGGCGAGGGCGGTTCTGGCGGTGCGCTCGGCATAGGCATAGCGAACAGGGTGTTGATGTTTGAAAATTCATATTATTCGGTCATTACTCCTGAGGGTTGTGCGGCTATCCTTTTCAGGGACGCGGCAAAAGCCGCCGAGGCGGCTGAGGCTTTGCATATCACCGCCAAGGACCTGCTTGAGCTGGGGATCATAGAAGAGATAATAGCCGAACCGCTGGGCGGGGCGCACAGGGACCCTCAGGCCAGCGCTGCGAACCTGAAGGCGGCTTTGTTAAAACATCTAGGTGAGCTTTCAAAGTTATCCGAACGCGAGCTCCAGGATGGCAGGTACGCAAAGTTCAGGAGCCTCGGCAGGTTTTCCGAGGGGTCGGGCGTTAAGGAAAAAACTACAAAACGGCCCAGAGCAAAACACAAGCCAGGAACCGCCGGGCAATAATTTTACTTTTCGGGGTTATAACTTGCGGGGCAACTGAGGTTTTTTGTATCTCTAAAGAATGTTGTGCTTTCAAAGTTTGAGCCGGACGGCTCGAGACTGTCCGGGTCGGTCCGTAAATTTTGGAGAAGCATTAACAAATATAAAACACAATCGAAGGAGGAAGCAAAATGGCATTAGTACCTATGAAGCAGATCCTGGACGAAGCAAGAAAGAAAGGTTATGGTGTGGGAGCCTATAACGTTAACAATATGGAGCAGATACAGGCCATAATGTTGGCTGCCCAGAAAACGAAATCGCCGGTAATTATTCAGGCCTCAAGAGGCGCGTTAAAATATTCGAATTTCACGTACCTTAAGCATCTGATGCTGGCTGCGGCAGAGGAAAACCCGGATATACCGATAGCGATGCATTTAGACCACGGCAACTCGCTTGAGACCGCAAAGAAAGCGATAGAGCTGGGGTTCACCTCGGTCATGATAGACGGTTCGCTCAAGGAAGACGGCAAGACCCCGTCGGATTACGCCTATAACGTGGCGGTCACGAAATCGGTTGTTGATTACGCGCACAGCTCGGGTGTGACCGTTGAGGCCGAGATCGGCAGGCTTGGCGGCATAGAGGATGGCGTGGGTTCGGGTTCCGAGCACGTCACTGATCCCGATGAGGCAAAGAAGTTCGTTGACGAGACCGGCGTGGATGCTCTGGCAATAGCGATCGGCACTTCGCACGGCGCTTACAAATTCAAGGGCGACAAAAAACTCGCTTTCGACATACTCGAAAAAGTCAGGAAACTGATCGACATACCGATAGTGCTTCACGGCGCGTCGTCCGTGCCCAAAGAGCTGATAGACATGGTCAACAAATACGGCGGGAAAATGCCGGGCGCAACGGGTGTTCCGATGGCTGAGCTGCAGAAAGCCATAAAGCTTGGTGTGACGAAAATAAACGTCGATACAGATGGCAGGCTCGCGGTGACCGCGGCAATAAGGAAAGTGTTCAGCGAGACCCCCGAGAAGTTTGATCCGAGAGATTATCTCGGGCCCGCTAGAGATACGCTTGCAGGTATAATCGAGAACAAGATGAAGGATTTTGGCACCGCCGGTCACGCTGGCGACTACAAGGCCATCACGATCGAGCAGATGAAGAACTTCTACAAAAAATAAAAGGCAGCGTAGAGCGTGCAGCGTATAGCGTAGAGTTAATGCTCTTCCTATCCGCTGAACGCTAAACGCTGTACGCTAAAATATGAGCGAGCTACAGATCCGGGTTTCTTACGCCGATACGGACCAGATGGGCATGGTTTATTATGCCAACTATCTGCAGTTTTTTGAACGCGGAAGGACCGAGTGGCTTAGGGAAAAGGGTCTGCGGTACAAGGACCTCGAGGACCAGGGTGTATACCTTCCTGTCATCGAGGCGAGCTGCCGCTATCTTGCGCCCGCCCGGTATGACGAGCTTGTGCTGGTAAGAACAGAGGCTTGCGAGATAGGATTTGCGAGCGTCGAGTTCGGTTATGATTTGTTCGTTGAAGGCAAAAAGATCGCGACCGGCAGAACGAAACACCCGTTTGTTAACAGGGATTTCAAGCCGGCGCGTATCCCCGAATGGATAAAGGAAAAGTTGAAATAGGATGCCAAAGAAGATTCTTGTAGCGGATGACGAAAGAGAGATACTGGACCTCGTTGTAGCGGCGGTCAAGGCTCTTGGCCCGGGTTACACGGTCATAACCGTGTCAAACGGGGCCGAGCTGCCCGAAATAATACAGGCCGAGCGGCCGGATCTTATGATACTCGATATCCTTTTACCCGGGATAGACGGCTATTCGCTCCAGCTCCAGTTCGCGCAGAGCGATTACGCAAAAGACATTCCGGTGATCATTATAACAGCGTTGCCGGCCGCCCGCTCACTTTTTGAAAAGTTCCCACAGGTCAAGCTTTTCCTGACCAAACCATTCAGCACGCATGAACTGTTGGGAAAGATACATGAGCTAATAGGAGAAGAGTCGTAAGCCCCCAAATTGGCGGGACTTTGTTATTTTATATAAAGGAGTTAGATATGAAACAGGAAAGCAATTTGAAAGAAAAAGTACAGAAAGCTCTCGAAAAGATACGCCCTCATCTTCAGGCAGATGGAGGCGATGTTGAACTTGTGGATGTAGCCCCGGACGGCATCGTTACGGTAAAGATGAAAGGCGCCTGCGGCTGTTGCCCGATGTCCGCAATGACACTCCAACAAGGTGTCACCAGGATAATCAAGCAGGAAGTGCCGGAAATAAAAGAAGTCAAAGCGGTATAACGGCGGTATCTTGTATCTAGTGAAGCGTATCTCGTAAAGACTTGAGAGATACTAGATACGAGATACGAGGCACGCTATGTTGATAGGTATAATGTCCGACTCGCACGACAACCTGCCGATGATAAAGAAGGCGGTCGAATATTTCAACTCAAAAAAAGTTGATCTCGTGTTCCATGCCGGAGACATAGTCGCGCCTTTTTGCATGAACGAGCTGGCGAGGCTGAACTGCAGGATGATCGCCGTTTTTGGGAACAACGACGGCGAGAAAAGGATGTGGAGAGAAAAAATAAAAAGTTACGGCGAAATATACGATGAACATTTCCAGGGTGAGTACGAGGGCTCCAGCGTCATTTTGATGCATGAGCCCTGGCAGGTTGAAGCGCTGGTGTCAAGTCAAAAGTTCGATGTGATCATTTACGGGCATACCCACAAGCCCGTAAATAAAGTGACAGGTAAGACTCTGGTAATAAACCCAGGTGAATGCGGGGGATGGCTGACAGGACAAAGCACGGTCGCTATTTTGAAATTGCCAGAAAAAACCTGCGAGATAGTTACTTTGAAGTAACAAATGAAATATACATTCCATGCTAGCTTTATTCCGGGTCTGATGTCGATTCGCAACGGTGACTTTTTGATTTTTTAAAAAAGTTTGATATAATAAATAATATGTATTGTCCCTAATGCATAGAGCGAGCAGCGGGTTGGCTCCGTTCAAAAGTCGGCAGGATAGCTCAGTTGGTAGAGCAGCGGACTCATAAGCCGTTGGTCGTGGGTTCAAATCCCTCTCCTGCCAGTTTGATTTTTCAGGTCTATAAAGACGTTGGTCGGGGTTCGATCGATGTTCCCTGAGAATTCCAGTGAGGCAAGCGAATAGTGCTATATTCTAAAATCCCCTATTTTCCATATTTTCTAAAAAATGCCTTGATATAGTAGCAGTTTTTTGTTATAAT
>CAZSIW010000050.1:0-9741 GCA_964606755.1 uncultured Elusimicrobiales bacterium
TCCGTTGGACAGGATAATGGATGCCTTGAGAGAATTAAAGAAAGAGTTTAACTTTGAGGAATTATAAAACTAACAAGGAATGCAAATTTGAATGGATCCCCGATTAAGACATTCGGGGATGAGTTCGTTGTCCGCCTTAGGCGGCTCAACGAACTCAATTTTGCAATTTTCACTTTGCAATTTGCAATAGGTGTTAATATCCCGCCTGCTTGATCAAATCACCGTATTTCTCTTTCAACTCCTGTTTTGTTTTTTCATCGATACTTTTCTTCCAATCCTCCTTGGACCCCTCGGCGTATTCCTTGATGAGCTGCTCCTTTATCTTATTCTCGATCACGGATTGGGAATTATTCTTATTGCTCATTATCTCTGAGACATACAGCGCGGCTCTTCCCGCTATAAGAGACAAGAACAGGATGGCCAGCAGGAATTTCAGGTTGTCCACCGTCCTGTTGCCGTAGTGTTTTTTGAACTTTCTTCTGTGCAGAACCTTTATATAAGGCATAACATATAATACCACATCAACAATAAATTGACAACACTTTATCGAACCCCCACAAAATATGCGCATATGGGCGCACATCGGCATGCGGCGTTGTTGATACATAGTGGAATTTATTATATAATGATGTTTCAAATTTATGCCAAAACAGCAAAAGGAAAAAACCTATGAACGTAAAACGCGCACTGTTAAGTGTATCAGACAAAAGCGGCATCGTTGACCTCGCGAGAGAACTCAACGGCCTGGGTATCAAAATAATATCGAGCGGCGGCACCGCCAAGGCGATAAAGGCCGGGGGAATGCCCTGCACCGAGATCTCGGAGGTGACCGGCTTTCCCGAAATACTCGACGGCAGGGTCAAAACGTTGAATCCGAAGATACACGGCGGGATCCTGGCAGTGCGCTCGGACAAGGGGCACATGAACGAGCTCAGCAAATACGGCATAGAACAGATAGACATAGTGGTCGTCAACCTCTACCCGTTCGAAGAGACTGGCGGAAAATATATCTCCAACAGGCGCGGCGATATACCCCAGGAAGTGGTCGAGGACATCGACATCGGCGGCGTGGCTCTGCTGCGGGCAGCGGCCAAGAATTTCGCTGACGTGCTGGTAGTCTCTGACCCTAAGGATTATCCCGTGCTGATCGAAAAACTGCGATCGGGTGTTATCGACGCTTCTTACAGGCGCGAGCTCGCCGCAAAGGCTTTCAGGCATACAGCCTATTATGACGGCTTAATATCGTCATATTTCACGCTTGAAAAATTTCCCGAACAGCTTTCTATACCGCTTAAAAAACTCTCGAGCCTCAGGTACGGCGAGAACCCGCATCAGCAGGCCACGGTTTACTTCGACCCCTTCGCGAAAAACTATCCCGGTGTCATCAACTCGAAGCAGCTGCAGGGCAAAGAGCTTTCCTACAACAACTACCAAGACCTCGAATCGGCGTGGAACCTCGCCAACGAGTTCGACACGCCTGCGTGCGCTATAATTAAGCACGCCAACCCCTGCGGCTGCGCGCTGGGGGAAAACCTGTTAGACGCTTACCAGAAGGCCCTCGCCTGCGACCCTGTAAGCGCTTACGGCGGGATAATCGCGGTGAACCGTGAAATTGACGACAAGCTCGCAGCGGAGATAGCTAAACTTTTCACCGAGTGCATAATAGCTCCTTCCTACAGCGAAAAGGCAAAAAAGATATTCTCTGAAAAGAAAAATCTCAGGCTTCTTGAGCAACCGTTAAAAGCAGGTGCCGCCTCCCAGGTGCTTCTGGAGACAAAATCGATGACCGGCGGCATGCTCGTTCAGGACAGGGACCTTCTGCTCTCTAACGAAACAAAGGTTTCCACAAAGAAGAGCCCGACATCCGCGGAGATCGTGTCGCTCAACTTCGCCTGGAAAGTTTCAAAGCACGTAAAGTCGAATGCAGTAGTGCTTGCCAGGGGCACTCAGACCGTTGGTGTCGGAGCGGGACAGATGAGCAGGATAGATTCTCTCAAGATCGCCTCCTCTAAAATGAGCGAGATGAAGTACACCTTCGCCAAGGAGCTTCCGCTGGTGCTTGCTTCTGACGCCTACTTCCCGTTCGCAGATGTTGTCAATGAATCTTCTAAAATCAAGGTCACGGCGATCATACAGCCCGGCGGCTCGATCAGGGACGAAGATTCAATAAAAGCCGCCGACACCCACAACATCTCAATGGTTTTTACAGGCATAAGGCACTTCAGGCATTAGAGCATGTATTTATAAAATGAAGAATATTGCACTTATTATCTTATTCACCTTTTCTGCCTCATCATTGTTCGCGGAACAGGTAAAATACAAAGACGGTTACAACGAGATCAAAACCATCGACGGTGCTTTCTACAAGGGTAACGTAAAAGACAATAAGTATGACGGGAAGGGCTCTTTCACATACGCCTCGGGCGATATATACGAGGGAGATTTTGTTAATGGAGTTATAGCAGGAAAAGGGAAATATAAGTTCAAGAACGGCGATATGTACGAAGGTTCTTTCTTCAAGGGTCTCTTTAACGGCGAGGGTATTTTCACGTACAAAAATGGCGACAGATTTACCGGTGACTTCAAACTCGGCAAATCAGAAGGCAGCGGAGTCTTTATCTCAGCCAGGGGCGACAGGTACGAGGGTCATTTCTCTAACAACAAGTTCAACGGCGGCGGTGTCTACAAGACCATAGACGGGACAGTCTATGACGGGACCTTTATAAACGGAAGGTGTGAGGGCCAGGGAACGCTTACCATGCCGGACGGAACAAAATACACCGGCGGGTTCAAGAACGGCAAATTCGACGGCGATGGCGTGCTCATAAACAAGCAGGGCAAGAAGTATGTCGGTGAATTCAGGAACAATCATTTTCACGGCAAAGGCGCTATATATTTTAAGAACATGAATGGCGAATACAAGCAGGTGGAGCAGGAAGGCTATTGGTACAAAGACCAGTACCTGGGCCAGAACGAACAAAAATACCTTGACCTGGAGAAGGTCAAAAAGAAAGATTAGAATGAATTGCACATTCGAAAAAAAACACATCAGCCTGGGACAACTTTCTTCTATAAAGAAACTGCTGAGGGATGGCGACCTTAATACCGTCTGCGAGAGCGCTCTCTGCCCGAACATAGGCGAGTGTTTCAACCGCGGGACGGCAACGTTCCTTATAATGGGAAACGTCTGCACACGCCGCTGTTCTTTCTGCGCCGTTAACAAGGGCGTCCCCTCGCGCGTCGATTCCGGGGAGCCCGACAGGGTCGCGCAGGCCGTCAAGCGCCTGGGACTCAAGTACGCGGTGATAACATCCGTAACCAGGGACGACCTCAAGGATGGCGGCGCTAAACATTTTTATGACACCGTTATGGCGGTAAAAAATGCCTGCCCGGAAACGCGCGTAGAAGTTTTAACACCCGATTTCTCGGGTGACATGGATTCGGCGCGGACGGTGTTTGGCTCAATACCTTTCGTCTTCAACCACAATCTTGAAACCGTGCCGTCTCTTTATTCCCGCGTCCGGCCCGAGGCCGATTACAGAAGATCACTTTCCCTGTTGGGGTCTGCAAAAAGACACGGACTCACCACAAAATCCGGGCTCATGCTGGGCCTAGGCGAGACAGAGGCGGAGGTCAGAAGTGTCATGAAAGACCTCAGGGCACAGGGTTGCGACATACTCACGCTCGGGCAGTATCTCGCGCCCTCAAAATCTCATTTTCCCGTCGCGGAATTCCTGGAAGAACCCAAATTCAAAAAATACGCCGAGATCGCAGAGGAGTCCGGGTTTATAAAATGTTTCAGCGCGCCCTATGTCAGAAGCTCATATTTTGCCGACGATATAATAGGCATCACAAAGGACAACTAAATGAACACTTCACACGAACTGCGCAACGCTTTCCTGAACTACTTTAAAAAGAACGGGCACAAGGCCGTGCCCTCGGATTCGCTCATACCGTCCGGCGACCCGACACTGCTTTTCACCTCAGCGGGCATGGTGCAGTTCAAGAAACATTTCCTCGGACAGTCAAAAGACACCTTCACGCGGGCGGCCTCCTGCCAGAAATGTTTCAGGACCTCCGATATAGAACGGGTGGGTTACACAGGCCGCCATCTCACCTTCTTCGAGATGCTCGGCAATTTCTCTTTCGGCGACTATTTTAAGAAAGATGCCGTCTTTTGGGCGTGGGATTTTTTGACAAAAGAGGTTGGCCTTGATCCGAAAAAGCTCTATCCGACCGTATACAAAGAGGACGATGAGGCATTCGAGCTATGGAAGAAGATAGGGGTGCCGGAATCAAAGATAATACGCCTTGGCGAGGACTCTAACTTCTGGAACATGGGCCCCACCGGCCCTTGCGGTCCCTGTTCGGAAATATTGATGGACATGGGAGAGCACATAAGCTGCGGAAAACCTTCCTGCGGCCCCGGCTGTGACTGCGACAGGTACCTTGAGATCTGGAACCTCGTTTTCACCCAGTTTGACAGGCAGGCCAACGGCGAGCTCAGGAACCTGCCGAGAAAGAACATCGACACAGGCATGGGCCTTGAAAGGCTGACCGCCGCGGCCGCAATGAAAAGCTCGATTTTCGAGACCGACCTTTTTGAGCCGCTCGTAAAATACACCGCGCAGGCGCTTGACGTGAAAGTGGAAGGCAACGAATCGGCCCTGAGGATGATAGCCGACCACACCCGCGGCACGACTTTCCTTATATCTGACGGGATACTGCCGTCCAACGAGGGCAGGGGATATGTCTTAAGAAGGATACTGAGGCGCGCCTTAAGAAAGGTCAAGACGCTCGGCGTCTCCGAACCTTTCCTTTACAAACTCTCCGCTCTTGTCGCCGACAACATGAAACACGATTACCCCGAGCTGGATTCAAGGCGGGAAAACATAGCCTCCATAATCAAGATGGAGGAGGAGAATTTTCTTTCAACCCTTGAGACCGGCACAGTGCACCTCGAAGACCTCCTGAAAAAATATACCTCAAACAAAACTATACCCGGCGCCGAGGTTTTCAAGCTATATGACACCTACGGTTTCCCGCCTGAACTCACCAAAGAGATAGCATCTGAGAAGGGCATATCCATCGATGAGGAAGGTTTTAAACTGGAGCAGAAGAAAGCCCAGGAGAAATCGCGCGCCGCGTGGTCAGGGTCCGGGGAAAAGGACATAACGCTCTATTCGACCATACACAAGGAAGCGGGCGACACCGTATTTGTCGGCTATAAAGAAGACAAGGTGAGCACAAAAATAGCCGCTGTCATCAAAAACGGCAAGAGCGTAGAAAAGCTCGCAGCGGGTGAAGAGGGAGAAATTGTTATCGCCACGTCACCTTTCTACGCCGAATCCGGCGGTCAGGTGGGCGACACCGGACACATCAAGTCCGACAGTGTCAACGCCGAGGTTTTGGACACCAAGAAACCCGTAGACGGGCTTTTTGTCCTCAAGGTAAAGGTCATCAAGGGCGAGCTTGCTGTTAAATCCACAGTCGAGGCCTCCGTGGACACAGAGCGGCGCAAGAGCATAACGAGGCACCACACGGCAACCCATCTATTGCACAGAGCGCTCAGGCAGATACTGGGCACGCACGTCACTCAGGCGGGTTCCCTCGTCACTCCCGACAACCTGCGGTTCGATTTCACCCATTTCCACGGCCTCAAGCAGGAAGAGATCCTTGCCGTTGAGGAGATCGTCAACTCCGCCGTAAGGGAGAACATGGAGGTCTGCACGGACGTCATGAACGTGGATGAAGCGCGCAAGACCGGAGCGATGGCGCTTTTCGGAGAGAAGTATTCGGATAAGGTGAGGGTCGTATCTGTTCTGGGCAATAAAGAAAGCGAAGCCTTTTCCAGAGAGCTCTGCGGCGGCATACACGTGAACAGGACCGGCGACATAGGGTTTTTCAAGATAATTTCAGAGTCATCCATAGCAAGCGGAACCAGAAGGATAGAAGCGGTAGGCGGCCGCGCGGCGGAAAAATATATCAACGACATGTTGTTCGCTCTGAATGAGACCGCGGCAAAATTAAAGGGCGGAGTTTCTGAGATACCGGCCAAGCTCGACAGGCTGCTGGCCGGGCAGAAAGAGCTGGAGAAGGAAATAAGAAAATTAAAGCTTGACCTTGCCGGCGGACAGGCCAATGCCGGCGGCCCTTCCGGCCCGAACGTTGTCACAAGAGAAATCGATGGCGAGAAGGTCCTCCTCTCAAGGACCACGGGGCTTGACGCAAACTCGCTCAGAGACCTTTCGGATTCGCTCAAGAACAAGCTCGGATCGGGGATAGTGTTCCTGATAAACATTGACGAAGACAAGTTCTCGTTCGTAACCAGCCTCACGCAGGACGCCGTTAAACGGGGTTATAGCGCCGGCAAGATCGCCAAGGTTTTCGCCTCTATCGCGGGCGGCTCCGGAGGCGGAAGACCAGAACTCGCCCAGGGCGGCGGGAAGGACGTTTCAAAACTTGAGCAGGTGCTTGCCGATCTTTCGAAGTTTATCATCAAGGGATAGCTTATTGTCCATAATCACAATGCAGTTGTGCAATAATTTATGCACGAGATATTGTTTGTCAGAACCGACAATGGTTGACACTGTGTCACAATCAAAGGTTCTAGTGTTGTCATTCCCGAAATTTGTTATCGGGAATCAAAGGACTTCTAAAACAATTTATGGATCCCCGATTAAACCCTCGGGGATGACTGACCAAGGGGAACTAACCAATGAAAAAATACGCTTCTCTTTCGGTGATCGGCAAAGACAGACCCGGCATCGTGGCCGGTATATCAAAAGTCCTTTTTCAAAAGGGCTGTAACATCCTGGATTCATCCATGACACTGCTCGCGAGCGAGTTCGCGATGATACTTCTTCTCGAATTGCCCCGCGGCCTTTCTATTGGCAGCCTCGAGAAAAGCATAAATTCCGCCTCTCACAAACTGAAACTTTCCTACAGCCTCAAACCCTTAAAAAAACAGGAAATCGCGAAAGAAAAACTGAAAGGAAAACCTTTCATAGTATCGGTCTACGGCGCCGACAAGCCCGGCATAGTCTACAGGGTAAGCGAACTGCTTTCCAAGCACGGCGCGAACATAACGGACGTGCAGACGAATATGCTGGAGATGTCAGGAAGACCGGTCTACATAATGATAATCGAAGCCGACATGCCGGTATCGACAAAAATGCCCGACATCAAATCGTCTCTCGAAAAACTCGCGGCCACGCTTCAGGTGAACATATCGATAAACCCGGCCGAGACCATAAAACTCTGATGCCTCTGCTAAAGATAATCAAGATCCCGGACCCGCTGCTCAACAAACGATCCTCCGTGATAGAGAACATCACGCCTGACATATTAAAGTTTGCCTGCGACCTCGAGGAAACGATGCTGTCCAACAAAAACTGCGTGGGCCTCGCGGCGCCCCAGGCCTCAAAAAACATAAGGCTGATTGCCGTAGACATTTCACTCCACCCGAAAAACTTCAAAAACCACGGCAGGCTCATCCTCATCAACCCCGTGATACTGCTCAAAGAAGGCAATGTTTCCGGCCGAGAGGGCTGCCTGAGCGTGCCCGACTGGACCGGCAACGTGGCGAGAGCGCAAAACATAACGGTGTCCGCCGTCGACAAAGGCGGCAACCCTGTAAAACTGGACACCGACGGTTTCGAGTCGGTCGTCCTCCAGCACGAGATAGACCACCTGGACGGCATCCTTTTCCTTGACCGCGTGAACTCGATTAAAACCGACGTGTTCAGAAGAAAGCACTATTAGTTGACCGAGTAACTTTTCTTTGATAGCCTTTGTCTAAACAGTGTATGGAATGGGACAAATAGTGTTCCTAAAGGGAGGTGAAACTACATGTTTAAAAAGTTAAGTATCTGTGTCACCGTTCTATGCGCTTTCGCGTTCACGGGGACAGTTTTTGCGGACGATCAGGCTGTTACACCGCCGCCCGCGGCTGCCCAGGCAACGCCTGCGGCAACACCGGCAGCGCCGGCCAAGCACTCTAAGACGTCCATTATCTCCGGGGCGGTCGTTTCTGTTGACGCGACGGCAAAGCAGATAGTCGTAAAGGGCTCGGAAGGAAAGATGGACAGCATCACGTTTGACGTAAGTGATGACGCGAATATCAGGAAAGCGGGAAAAGAAATCGCCCTTACTGATATAGCCGCCGGAGACAGGGTAATGGTAGCGTTCAAACACAAAGATGACAAGAGAGTAGCTACTTCCATCAAAGTGAGAACGCCGAAACCGGCAGCGCCGGCAGCACCAGCAACACCCGAAGCGAAGTAAGCTGACAAGATAATCACAATAAACAATAAAAACCCTCTGTGTCAAAACAGGGGGTTTTTTTTATTCCTATGCTCGCCGGCAAAACAAAGTCAGTGAATAGTCGAACAGAGCAATTGGATGTCCGTTATAAATATGAGAATATTAGAATGTAAATTCCTGAAGGGAGAGGTCATATGTTCTGGACGATCTTTACTGTGCTATTGATCCTGTGGCTTTTGGGGCTGGTTACAGGATATACGATAAACGGATTCATCCATTTGCTTCTTGTGATCGCCATTGTTGTAGTGCTGATAAGAATTATCCGGGGCAAAAAACCGATATAACGGTATGACTGATGATCCTTAAAAGGATGGGAGGAAATAATGAAGAAATATGTGTTTCTGACAGTAATGGCAGTTTTCTTTGCATCATTTCTCGGCTCAACTGAAGCGCAGGCCGGCAGCAGCACTCTGAAATTAAGCGTAAGCCCAACGATACCTGCCGCAGAAGGCACGATAAAAATAAAGAAAATGAGTGACGGCAACACCAGCGTCTACGTGCTGGTAAAGCACATGGCGGCCCCGGAGAAACTGACCCCGCCCGCCGTCACGTACGTTGTATGGATCAGGGCCAATAAAGACGCAGAGCCGCAAAATGTGGGGATGTTGAGCGTAGACAAAAACCTTAACGGCGAGCTGGAAACAACTACTCCTCTGAACAGTTTCGACCTGATGATAACAGGCGAAATATCAGGACAGGTCCAGAAACCGTCAGGACAGCCGCTGCTGTGGACCAGTTTCAGCTCTTGATAAGACACAAAACTGCCATACCTATTAAAAACGCTCCCGAGTAATAAACGGGAGCGTTTTTTTGCGCCATTTCCCTTGACCCAGCCTTATCTTATTTGTAGAATAATCCCTTAAATTCGTTTCGGAGGGGACAATAGATGAGCCTGGAATATATTGAAACCAATGAAGAAGGGTTACCCTTGATCGAAAAACCGTGGGTAAAGCTGAACAAACTTCATTCGACCCTTTCTCCGTTTTTTTCAGCGGAATATGAAAGCAAAACGTTCATTGACCGAAAAAATGAACTTCTTGAAAAAGCCAAAAGAGGCACCCTGAAAATATTTATAGCAAGAGACGCATGCACAGGGGAGTTTGCCGGTTATTGCGTGTGCACCGTTAATGGCACCGTGGGCGAACTTGATTCCATTTTTGTTGAGGAAGCATATAGAAAACACGATATAGGAAACGAGTTCATGCGAAGGTCTGATATATTTTTCAGGAGCGAATCCGTAAAAAAACAAATACTCAGCGTGTTTGCCGGTAACGAAGGTGTCATGAGATTCTACAACAAGCACAATTATTATCAGAAATATATCATACTCGAAAAAAAGGAGACAGCTAAATGAAGACCGCATTGCTCGTTATCGACGTACAGAACGATTATTTCCCGGGCGGCAGGATGGAGCTG
>CAZSIW010000051.1:0-9737 GCA_964606755.1 uncultured Elusimicrobiales bacterium
TAATGCCTCGATCATAATGAGTCTGCTGCAGGGCGCCCATGTTTTGCCTTACCTTGACAGGCTGGCAAAAGAAGGCGAACAGGGAAGGAAGAAACTTCATCAGATTACAAGGTACCTCACGCTGGCACTCGGTGCCATTCAGTCTTTCGGCCTGACCATGGCCATAAGCAAGATGCCGACACCGGCGGGTATTCCCATAGTCACCAACCCCAGCACGGAGTGGATGCTGCTGACATTGATAACACTGGTAACCGGTACGGTCTTTATCATGTGGCTCGGCGAACAGGTTACCGAACAGGGCGTCGGCAACGGTATCTCCCTGATAATATTCGCAGGTATTGTCGACAGGCTACCGGCCGCCGTGAAGGACCTCATAAGGCTGGTGAGATTGGACGAGTTGTCTCTTTTGACCGCGATAATGCTTATAGCTATCGTTCTTCTGGTGACCACGCTGGTCGTCTGGGTGGAAACGGCGCAGCGCAAGATTCCTGTTCAGTACGCGAAACGCGTTGTGGGAAGAAAGATGTACGGCGGCGCGAGCACGTTTTTGCCGCTTAAAGTGGACCAGTCAGGTGTTATAGCCGTGATATTTGCCATATCGCTTCTTTCCACGCCTCTTACTATAGCTCAGTTTTTTCCGGATTCAGGGTGGGCAAAATTAGTCACGAGCTGGTTTAACAGAGGTTCCATCATTTATCAAGTAGTTTATGCGTCGCTGATAATATTTTTCTGTTACTTTTATAATTCAGTTGCTTTCAATCCAAAAGAGCTTGCCGAAAACATGAAAAAGTGGGGTGGTTTTGTCCCGGGTATCAGGCCTGGAGAACCAACCGCTCAATATATACAGAAAGTCCTTGAAAGGATAACTCTCGGCGGTGCCTTGTTCGTCGCTGCTATAGCTGTTCTGCCTGATTACTTGCGCAGCATTCTAAACGCCCCGTTCTTTTTTGGTGGAACGGCTCTGTTGATCGTAGTTGGTGTCGCGCTTGATACTGTAGGGCAGATAGAGTCGCATCTCATAATGCGTCATTACGAAGGTTTCATGAAGGACGCAAGAATTAAAGGAAGATGGTTTAACGTTAAATAGCGTTTAGAAAAGGACAAATAATGAACTTAGTTTTGTTAGGGCCTCCGGGCGCGGGAAAGGGAACACAAGCGGTGCAGATATCACAGAAGTATAGCCTTGCGCATATCTCAACAGGGGATATCTTTAGAGAAACAGCGAAAAGCGGCTCCGAGCTCGGAAAAAAGCTTCAGAGTTATATGACCGCCGGGAAACTGGTTCCCGATGAGCTAGTGATAGAAATAGTCAACGACAGGCTTTCGAAGCCGGATTGTCAGAGCGGATTCCTTCTTGATGGGTTTCCGAGGACCATCGGCCAGGCAAAAGCTCTGGACGAAGTGCTGCAGAAAAATGGAAAGAAAATAGATAAGGTCATTTCGATAAAGCTGGACGACGAAGAGATTGTGGGAAGACTGTCATCGAGGCGCGTGTGCAGCTGCGGCGCGAGCTATAACCTTAAAACTCAGCCCCCGAAGAAAGAGGGCGTCTGTGACAGGTGTTCCAGTAAACTTTTTCAACGCGCGGACGATAACGCCGAAACGATTCGTCAGAGGCTTAAGGTGTACCATGAACAGACATCGCCCTTGATAGAGTATTATTCTAATGATAAAAAGCTCTTTGCCGTAAAAGGCGATCAGTCGATAGATATGGTCTTTAAAGATATCAGTGGCGCGCTTGAAAAGCAGTAACATAAATGTTTGACGAGAAGTCAAAACCACAACAGAACGTAATAGAATTAAAAACCGCCAAAGAAATAGCGATCATGAGAGAGGCGGCGCGGGCGGTTGCGGGTATACTGGCGACATTGCGTGAGGCCGTAAAACCGGGTGTTACGACAAAATACCTGGATGAGATGGCGGCGAACGAGATCAGTTCTTTGAGAATGAAACCAGCTTTTCTTGGGTACAGGGGCTATCCGGCAACAGCGTGTATTTCGATAAACGAGGAGCTGGTGCACGGGATCCCTGACAAAAAGCGTGTGTTAAAAAACGGTGACATTGTAAGTATAGATATGGGCGTACTCCACAACGGGTTCTACGGAGATGCCGCAATAACTGTTGGGGTCGGCAGTATAAGCGAGAACGCCAGTAAGATCATTGAGGTCACCAGGAGCGCGCTTGATATTGCTATAGCTCAGGTCAAGCCGGGCAAAAGACTTGGGGACGTATCCCATGCAGTACAAGAATTCGTTGAGGGCAGAGGATATTCTGTTGTCAGGGATTACGTCGGACATGGCATAGGCAGGATGCTCCATGAGGATCCGGCAGTACCAAACTTCGGAGCGGCCGGTACAGGTCCCAGGCTTGTTCCGGGCATGGTTATATGCATCGAACCCATGGTCAACGAAGGTACCTGGAAAGTCGTGACGCTCAAGGACGGATGGACCGTGGTAACCGCTGACGCAAAGTTGTGCGCGCATTTTGAGCACATGGTTGCTGTGATGGAAAGCGGATGTGAAGTTTTGACAAAAATATAAAATACTAGTTAGAAGGTAAAATGGCAAAAGAAGAAAAGATCAATGTTGACGGAGTAATAAAAGAAGCCCTGCCAAATGCCATGTTCAGGGTAGAGATAGAAGGCGGGCATATCATACTTGCTCACATATGCGGTAAGATGAGAATGCATTACATAAAGATACTTCCCGGAGACAAGGTGAAAGTCGAACTCTCCCCTTATGACCTTAAAAGGGGAAGAATAGTATTCAGGGAAAAATAAAAAGACCGTTTTTCGTAGGTCGTATATAGTATATCGAGGAAAAAATGAAAGTAAGAGCATCAGTAAAACCGATTTGTCAGAAGTGCAGAGTTATAAGAAGGAAAGGCGTTGTAAGGGTAACGTGCAGTGACCCCAGGCATAAACAGAGACAAGGATAAAGCGACAGGTGTCAGGTGCAAGGTGTCAGGCGCAAAGAAAATGGTAATTTTCTAATGCCTGTAACCTGTAACCTATAACCTGATTTTTTGTGGAGGATTTATGGCTCGAGTTGCAGGAGTAGACCTACCCAAAGGTAAAAGGGTGGATGTTGCATTGACCTATGTGTTTGGGATAGGCAAGTATTTGTCAAATAAGATATTAAGCTATACTGGTATCGAAGCATCCAAGCGCGTAAAAGACTTAAATGAAGAAGAAGTCAATAAGCTGAATGCTATTATAAGCAAAGAATATAAAGTCGAGGGCGATCTTAGAAGAGAGATTCAGGATAATATAAAAAGATATATTGGGATCGGTTCATACAGGGGATACAGGCACAGAAGGAATCTCCCGGTGAGGGGCCAGCGCACGAAGACAAATGCAAGGACAAGACGCGGTAGACGTTAAACCGTCGGTTCGGCCGCAAAAGTCGCGTCAGCGGCTACAGCAGCAAAAGCACCGGAAGCAAAAGCGTAATACAAAAGTATATAGAATTTAGTAGGTAATATGAAGGGATACGAAAAGAATATTTTTCCTATATACTATATTCTACCTACTACCTACTAATGGAGGATTTAAAGTGACACCATCAACACCGTCAACACCGTCTACACCACAGCAACCGGACAAGGACAAATCGGCACAACAGCCGTCTAAACCGGTAGCTACAAGAGGCAAGAAGAAAGTACGTTTTATGGGTACTCTTGCCAAGGTTTATGTCCAATCGTCGTTTAACAATACCATTATATCCATAACGGACGAGAGAGGAAATTTGCTCGCTTGGGCGAGTGCGGGCGGGAGCGGATTTAAGGGCACGAAGAAAGGAACCCCGTTTGCGGCTCAGATAACTGCCGGTAACGTTGCAAAAAAGGCTTTGGATGTTGGAGTAAAACAGGTTGCCGTCCTGGTGAAAGGCCCCGGTCCCGGCAGAGAAACAGCGATAAGGGGTCTGCAGGCAGCCGGACTTCAGATCACGTCCATTAAGGATGTCACGCCTGTGCCCCACAACGGCTGCAGGCCGCCGAAACCGAGAAGGGTGTAGCATAGACCAATAATCAATAACCAATGACCATATAGAAATTTGGTGTTTGGAAATTGGAAATTTAAGGAGTAAAAATGTCACGTTATTTGGAATCAGTTTGTAAACATTGCCGCAGGGAGCGGGAAAAACTTTTTTTGAAAGGTCAAAAATGTTTTACGAAGTGCACTCTTGACAGCAAAAGAGGAAAGAATGCCCCCGGTATGCAGGGCGCGAGAGCTGGCCGCGGAAAGAAGATGTCCGAGTATGCGTTGCGTATGAGAGAGAAACAGAAAGCGAAACGTGTATTCGGTTTGACTGAACAGCAGTTCCGCCATTATTTCGCGACTGCCGAAAAAATGAAAGGCCTTACCGGAGAAAACCTGATGCGGTTGTTGGAACTGAGGCTCGACAACGTTTTGTTCAGGCTCGGATTGGCACCTTCAAGAAAATGCGCCAGGCAGATGGTAAACCACGGCAATATCCGCGTCAATGAAAAAAAGATCGATCTTCCTGGATACATTCTGAAGGTCAATGATAAGATAGCGGTGCAGGACAAACAAAAAGAAAACGTGGTGGTCAAAAAATGCCTGGAACTGAATATGAAGACCCCGTCATGGCTCAAACTTGACAAACAGGGCGTGTTCGGTTCTGTCATGAGCATTCCGCAAATGGATGAGCTTGCGCATCCTATCAACAGCCAATTGATCGTTGAGTTGTATTCAAAATAAAACAATAGCGTTCAGCGTGCGGCGTTTAGCGTAGAGAGGATCCTTAACTAACCGCTAACCGCAAAACGCTCTACACTAAAAATATAGAGAGGTTTTTATGATAAAGACTCCGGATTTACAGAAATTATGCAAGCTGACCCTAGATGAACAGTCTGCGACGCCGTACTATGGCCGCTTTATTGCGGAACCGTTTGAGAGAGGTTACGGGCATACGATCGGCAATGCTCTTAGAAGAATTCTTCTCTCCAGTATTGAAGGTTCTGCCATAACTTCTGTCAGGATCAAAGGCGCACTGCACGAATTCGCGGTAATAAAAGGCGTGAAAGAAGATGTCGCGAATGTTATTCTAAACATGAAAAAAATCAGGCTGAAGATGTATACACCCGGCCCCGAAAGGTTGTACTTAAAAGTGAAAAAGCAGGGTGTTGTATATGCGAAGGATATAGAAGCTAATGCCAACATCGAGATCCTTACTCCTGACCAGCCCATAGCTACACTTGACTACGGGACTGAATTAGAAATCGAGATGGAAGTGAACCGCGGGAAAGGATTTGTTCTTGATACAGAGATCGAAGCCGAAAAGCTCAGTGCTAACACGATCGCCATAGACGCGCTTTTTTCACCCATTCATAAGGTAAATTATGAAGTCGAGAACACACGCGTTGAACAGATAACGAATTATGACAAGCTGATACTCGAAATCTGGGGTGATGGTTCGGTGTCCCCGGCAGATGCCCTGGCCTATGCCGCAAAAGTTTTAAAGAACACGTTGAGTATATTTACCGGTAACGAACCCGAGGTTGTGGTGTCTACGCAGAAAGACTCCGAAGATGAGAAGATGAAAGAACTCCTCAGTCAGCCTCTGAGCATATTGGACCTTTCGGTGCGTTCCAGCAATGCTCTTCTGGCGGCTGGTTTGAAAACGATAGGCGAGCTTGTTTCTAAGGAAGAAGAAGAAATATTGTCATATAAAAACTGCGGCAAGAGATCGATAAATGAGATAAAAGAAAAACTGTCCGAACTGGGTCTGTCTCTTGGAATGAAAGGGGAAAAAAATGATTAAGAACTTTGGAAGACGCAAACTTTCAAGGACAGGCGGACACAGAAGGTCTCTATTAAGGAACCTGGCTACTTCGCTTTTCCTTCATGAAAAAATAGAAACTACCGTGGCGAAGGCAAAAGAACTCAGAGTGTTCGCTGAGAAGTTGATAACGGCCGCAAAGCCTCTAGACCTTAACGCAAAGAAAGCGATATTTGCCGACATACAGAACAAGGATGTCCGCAAAAAAATATTCGAAGTTATCGTCCCCCGTTACCAGGAGCGCAAGGGCGGATACACGCAGATATTCAAGACGAGTTCACGCGTGGGCGATGACGCAAAGATGGCAATTATAAAATTAATAAGTTAAAATATTCCTGGGTCATGGCCATGCAGCGGGACCTACGGCCCACAGCTTAAGATTTTTGATGGGGTAAGCATGTTTAATTATTTGTTCAGTCTTTTTTCGAATGACATGGGTATAGACCTCGGCACCGCGTCTATTCTGGTTTATGTGAAGGGCCAGGGGATAGTACTGCGCGAACCCTCTGTCGTAGCGATAGAGAAGGACTCGCGGAGCGTGCTGGCGATAGGCATTGAGGCAAAGAGAATGCTTGGCAAAACACCGGCAAGTATCGTTGCCGTGAGACCTCTGCGAAACGGTGTTATCGCGGACTTTGAAGTTACCGAGCAGATGATACGGTATTTCATCAAAAAGGTCCACAACAGGCGCAGTCTTCTTCATCCGCGAATAGTCATAGGTATACCTTCAGGCATTACAGAAGTTGAAAGACGCGCCGTCAGGGAATCTGCGGAGCAGGCGGGCGCCAGAGAAGTCTTTCTTATCGAGGAACCGATGGCGGCCGCTATCGGCGCCAACATTCCCATTCAGGAGCCAGAAGGCAACATGATAGTAGATATCGGCGGAGGCACTACCGAGGTCGCTATTATTTCTCTTGGCGGTATGGTTGTATCAAAATCGATCGATGTTGCAGGTGATGAGATGGATGAGGCGATAGTTCAGTATTTCCGCAGAAAATATAATTTGTTGATCGGAGAAAATACCGCGGAAGAAGTAAAAATAAAGATAGGTTCTGTGTTTCCGCTCGCTGAGGAAAAGAGCCTTGAAGTCAAAGGCAGGGATCAGGTGACAGGCCTGCCAAAGACAATAACGATAACTTCGGAAGAAGTCCGCTCGGCTCTTTCCGAACCGATAAAATCAATAGTAGAAGTGATAAAAAATACCCTTGAAGAGACACCCGCTGAGCTCTCGGCTGACTTGGTTGACAGAGGAATAGTGCTCGCGGGCGGCGGTTCTCTGCTCAGAGGGCTGCCGGAGCTCCTTTCACAGGAAACTGAACTCCCTGTGAACGTAGCGGAAGACCCGCTCACATGTGTAGTAAGAGGAACGGGCAAATATCTCGAAGAGCTCGACAATATAAGGTTTAAGAAAAAAAGTATAATATAAAATAAGCTATCAGCTTCAGCTCTAAGCAGTCAGAAGAAAGAAACAGAAAAAGTCGTTGCTGAAGACCGTTTGCTGGTGACTGAAAGCTATAAGAAAGGGTTCGAGTCCCTAAAAACAACATGCAAGAAGAGTTATATTCCCACCGTAAAGATAACTTTACATTTCTTTTTCTCCTGACGATATGTATTTTCTTCATGACAGTGCATCTTGAGAGCTACGTCCATACCTTCAAGAACCTTCTTTATTATGTCTTTTTCCCTACACAGGAATCTTCTGAACAGATCTTCCGGCAAAGCCAAAAACTTTCCTTCAATATCCAGGATATAATCGGCGCCCACCAGGAAAATCTTATGTTGCACAAGCAACTTGAGCGCTATGTACAGCTTGACAGCGAATGGATGAAAGAAAAGGAGGAAAATGCCCGTTTAAGGGAGATCCTTGGTTTTGAAAAACCGCAAAAGAATAAAACGATTGTCGCCAGAATAGTAAGCCGTGAGCCCGGAAGCTGGTTCCAGTGGGTAATAATAGATAAGGGCGCGTCTGAAGGACTTTCCGTTGACGTGCCCATTCTCATGATAAAAGATGGAATGATGTGTGTCGTGGGTCGTGTTGGCGAGACTTTTGATCATTCCTCAAAAGTTATCCTGCTGACTAACGCGCTTTTTGCGATACCAGGTATGCTCTCTTCAACAAAAGGGGATGGACTTGTGGAAGGACAGAATAACCCATACCTTAAGATGAATTACCTGCTGTCCAGAGAAAAACTTGAACGAGGAGAGATCGTTGTTACAAGCCCTCTGAGTTCTGTTGTACCGGAGGACATAGCCATCGGCAGGATCAAAAGCGTTGAGCCTCAAACCGATGAAACATTTTCGTCCGCCATCGTTGAACCGCTTATCGATTTGGGGAGCCTGAGAGAGGTTATCGCTCTTCTGCCTGAAAACGACAATCCGGGCAAAAGAGCCCTCCAGCGATCCAGGAACGAGCCTAACATTTTTCAAAAAAATAAAAAGAAAAGTGATTTAAAATAAATATAAGGGTGCATAGTGAAAAAAAGTATATTTTATACGATCGTTTTCTTTACAGGAATATTTCTGCAGTTTACGGTCGCTCAATATTTCTCAATAAAAGGTATCGCCCCAAACGCAATACTATTGATGCTGATATTTCTGGCGTTGCTAAGGGGATCGTTGGCGGGTGTTATAATGGGTTTTTTGTGGGGCCTGTCATGGGATATGTACTCGGTCGATCTGTTCGGCTGCCACGCTTTTGCGTACACCTGTATCGGATTTGCGATAGGTAAGCTCAGCCGAAAATGGGATGAAGAAAAAATAATATCGCAAATGGTCCTGACTTTGCTTACGTCGGTTATTTACTGGTTCCTTATATATTTCTGCTATAAGATCTTTAATCCGGAAGTCTACACCTTTAAAATGAATTATATTGTCGTAGTTCAACCTTTTTACAACATGCTTATAGCCCCCGCCGTATACTGGATCTTTGTCTTTATTCTTGGGGCCTTGCAGTTCGATGAGGAACAATAGAGCCTCTATAAATTTTGGTAAGAACAAATATGGTCTGGCAGCAGGAACAAAGATTATCTTATGAGAACTTCCTTGAAAAGCGACAATTTGTATTGTTTCTCTTTGCGGGTCTTTTTATATTTCTTATACTAAACCTGCTGCGCCTGCAGATACTTAGAGGCAACTACTACAAACAGCTTTCAGAAAAACAAAAAACACACATAGTCATTGAGCATGCGCCAAGGGGTGAGATCCTGGACTGCAGGAACGAGCCTCTTGTAAGTAATAAGACCGCTTTCGTAGCGTTGTTTTATCCCTTCAGCCAGAACACAACACCTCCTGACGAACTGCTTGATAAATTATCATACCTGTTTGAAGACAAGAAGATCGCGATAAAAATAATACACGGATGGAAGACGGGCCAGATAGTAAGGCTTGCCGAAAATCTTTCAAGGGAGGATATGTTCAAGATCCAGGAGCAGCGGCTCGTCCTTTCCGGAATATCCGTCGTAGAAGAGTCAAGAAGAGATTATCACATGGCGGAGGCAAATTCGCACCTCATAGGTTATTTAAACGAGGTCACGAAAGATGAACTGGAGTCTCTTAAACACGAAGGCTACAAAATAGGCGACTGGATCGGCAGACGCGGCTTGGAGAAGGCATATGAGGGTGTTTTACACGGTAAAGACGGCGGATGGGAGATCGAAGTAGATGCGCAGGGCAGGCAGACGCGACTCGTCAGGCATGTGCCTCCTGTCATAGGTAATAACATATATACGACGATAGACGGGCATCTCCAGCAGATAGCCTATGATGCGATCATGAAGACTCCGACCCAGAAAGGGGCGGTTATAGGGATAGACCCTAGGAACGGCGCCATAAGGATACTTGTGTCCTGTCCGGGTTATGATCCAGGACTTTCTTTGACAAGAGAGTTCGGCCAATATCTGGTTGATGACAATCTGCCTCTTTTCAACAGGGCAG